>JBIIKG010000068.1:0-12392 GCA_044233275.1 Crocinitomicaceae bacterium
CAGAAAAATTGCTAATAAGTGATATTTCCCTTGGTCTTGTTTGCTATTCTTCAAAACGAATAACGTTAGAGGGAGTAACACAGTAATGCAGTCGGACATCGAAGGGCTCAACATCGTCAATTACTTCATATTCATCAAATAAATGCAATCCAATAAATAGGGTAGAGGCAGCACATTTCTTAAGAAATTTATCATAGTACCCTTTGCCATATCCCACACGGTTTCCTTTTGAATCGATTCCCAATAAAGGAACAAGAACAATTTCAACATCTTTAATATTGATACTTTTTCCAAAACGCGGTTCGGGAACACCAAATGAATTTGTTTCTAATTGAGATTGAGACTCATAAAGTAGGTGCTTTAAGGTATGAGTTGCAACATTCATTTTAGGTAAAGCAATTTTAGAATCGAGTGTCATGCCTTTTTCTAAAATCAAATAAGTGTTAATTTCTTTGTGACGCTCTATAGGCAAGAATAAACTTATTGTTTTTTCAGACAATTGAAAATGCTGAAATAAGAGGTTGCAGATGGCCTCAGAACGATCTTCCAATTCGTTTGGTGAAAGTTCAAATCGTTTTTTTTTATACAATTCCCTAACCTCTGCTTTTTTCATTCGTTAGATATTTATCTCGGCCTTGAAAATACACAATTCTTATAAATAAGTGTATTTTTACCTTGGTATATTGATTTAATATGTAATCATTCTTGCATAGATAATGTGTAACTTTGAATTATGAAACAGCTATTTTCTTTATTAGCCATAATTAGTTTGGCTCAGGCGACATTTTCTCAAGGGGAAGATACTGCAGATTCGACAGCCTATGCAGAGGAAGAATCAAATGTGATTTCGGAAACCTTTTCTTCTACTAGAATTATCAATGGACATTCTATTGAAACCTTGAATAAAGGAGTTCTTGAATTTAGGGTTGAACACCGTTTTGGTGATATTGCAGGTACAGCTGGTGGCGCTCAAACTTTGTTTGGATTGGATAATTCAGCCGATATTCGTATTGCTTTCGAATACGGAATCACCGACAAAATGATGATTGGATTGGGTAGAAGTAAGGGTACTGGGTCACCTTATAAATCGCTTATTGATGGATTTGCTAAATACCGCGTTTTGGAGCAAACAAAAGGTAAAATACCGCTTTCATTAGCAATGATAGGTACAACAAGTTTTACCTATATGAAAGCTTCTGAAGACATTTCTCAAGTATCACACTTTCCGGAATGGAAACATCGATTTGCTTATTCTTTACAAGTAAATGTTGCACGTAAATTTGGTGAGCGATTGAGTTTAGCTTTAATGCCAACGATGGTGCATAGAAACTATGTTGCTGCAGATGATGTTAATACGCTATTTGCCCTTGGTGGCGCTGCTAGATGCGGAATCACTTCCACAACTTCTATATTAGTAGAATACTACCACGTGTTTAGTAATTCTAGTTTCCGTCCGACAAATACACAAAGTTTAGGTGTAGCATTCGAATGGATTACATTTGGGCATAATTTCACCGTTCACTTAACTAATTCAAAAGGATTCGGAGAAACACAGTTTATCCCATATACTTATGAAGATTGGTTGAAAGGTCAATTTAGGTTAGGTTTTTGTATTGGAAGAAAATTCCAAGGGGAGTAATATAAAAAAGAGAAATATGAAAAGTTTAATTTATCCATTTATTGCAGTTGTTTTAGTGATAACATCAGCTTTTACCTACGTTGCTACAGCGCCAAGTTTCAAAATTAAAGACGGGTATTCGATCGAATTCAAAAGTAAGGATCCTTCAGGTACGTTTACAAAGATGGGAGGAACGGTGAAATTCGATGAAGCCGATTTAGCAAACTCAAAATTCGATTTAACGTTTGATGTTTCGTCAATTTCTACCGGAAATGGTATGAAAAACAAAAAAGCGCAAACGGCTGAATGGTTTAATGCAGCAAAGTATCCGCAAATAAAATATACCTCAACTAAGATTGATAAATCAGGAAACGATTACATCGTTTATGGAAACATTACAATTAAAGGAGTAACGAAAGAGAAAAAAGTAAATCTAAAAGTTTCAAAAAGCGGCAGCGATTTGACGTTTACAGGTACACTTTCAGTTAATCGTTTGGATTTCAAAGTAGGAAAGGAAAGTCAAGTTGTTCCCAATACGATGAATATCACCTATTCTATTCCAGTTAGTAAAATCTAATACTATGTTCGGAAAAGCCCTTCTTTTAGGAATCGTTACTGCCATTTTTTCGTCACTTGGCGCAATTCTGTATGGAAATTTTTACAACACCAATCTATTCGATTTCTCAATGGTGATTGGACCTTTATCTATCGTTACAGTTTGTGTTATCATCTCTGTATTTGCTGCCTTTGGATTTTGGCTTTCAGAAAAAGTTTTTAAATCATGGGGTGAATTTGTTTTTAATCTCTTGTTTTGTTTAGGAACATTGGGAAGTATTTTATCTCCTATCAATTTTCAGTTTCCACCTGCAATGTTGGAACAAGTGCATACCATAAATGGTGTAGATACAGAAATGTTCTTCCCCATTTATTCCATTCCAATGCATTTTTTTCCAGTATTAGTTTGGATGACTTTTAAACCTTTGTTCTATCGCAAACGTTAAGCCTATTATGATGAAATTATTTCCTTTATTCGCTATTTCTATTGCAATTGGTTTAAGCACAGCTTGTTCAAAACAAAAAGTATCAACTTTAACTAATCCAAATTGCACTGATTCAGTTTATTATTCTACTCAAATCAAACCAATGATGGATACATATTGCTTGAGTTGTCATGGTGTTGGTAATTCAACTTCTTACACAATTACTGATCACTCGAATACTTCTTCAAACGCAACTAATATTTTAAAAGCCATGCGCGGCGAACTACAATTAATGCCACAAAATGGTCCTGCTCTTAATGACTCATTAATTCAGCAATTCAACTGTTGGATCAACCAAGGAAAATTGAATAATTAATTTAAATCAAAATAAACTATGAAAAAAAACTACTTTATCTTCTCTGTTGCTGCTTTAGCACTTGGATTTATTTCTTTTCAAGGAACGGGTAATGTTGAAATTGAAAAATACTTAGTTAAGAATCAACACAAAAATGCAAATGGTGCGCCATCTGCAAAAACAGGTGCACCCGGTGAAAATAATTGTACCCAATGTCATTCCGGGACTACACAAAGTGGAACTACAGAAAATACTTTCGTTTTATTGAGTGGGTTTACGCCGGTAACGACTTACATTCCTGGACAAACTTATAATGTGAGTGTTTCTATGTCTTCCGCTCCAGCTAAAAAAGGTTTTCAAGCGACAGCATTAAGTTCTTCAAATACTATGGCAGGAACTTTTACAGGTCAAGGTGTTGGTGGAACTTCTGTTTCAACTTCAGGTGGCCGACAATACGCGAACCATACTTCAACAAGTAATACTTCTACGAATATGGCTTGGTTGTGGACATGGACTGCACCTGCTACGAATGTTGGAGATGTAACATTCTACGTAGCAACGAATAAAGCAAATAACAATACCACGGCTTCAGGTGATGCAATTTACCTATCACAACATATGGTTGGAAGTACAGCTGGAATTGGCGAAAACGAAAGTGCAAAGTCAAATTTTGTGGTTGGATACAATTCAGAAACGAATGCAGTTAAAATCGATTTTACAAGTTTAACTGCTGGCGAAATGTTCTTCAATTTAGTTGACATGAATGGTCGTTCAGTATTTACTTACGAGTTGGGTAACGCACAGATTGGAAAGAATACAACTTCCGTTAAATTACCAAATGACTTGAAAAATGGAATTTATTTTGTGAATGTTTTCATCAATAACACACCAATGAGTGCGAAAATTCAGGTTCAGAAATAAGTATTAATGATAGAGATTATCAAAAGCCTTATCACTCGTTGGTAAGGCTTTTTTTATGACAAGCGTTTTGTCACCAAATCATCAATTTTCTTAAAGAATTGATCAGGCTGATAGGTGCGCCATTCGATATCTTCGAGTTCTCCACCCATTACAAAATAGTGGTCGATATTAATTCGCTCAAATTCACTGATAACATGATCGTGAAAATTAACAAGGGCGATCCAACCATCTTCAACATCATCAAACCACTCTTCATAATAACTATCATCTGAATAGTGAAAATTTAAGACGTTTTCACCAATCAAAATAAATTTATTGATGCCTTCTCCCATTATTGGCTCAATGATGTCTCGTTTGAATGTCATGATATCATTTTCAATAGCATCGTTCCACTCACCAATCATTTCAATAATCACAAATCCTTCTTCGTAATCGGTAAATAGAATTTTAATGAATAGGGTTGGTGAACCAATTTCATCCCATTGCGGGTGAATATAGAAATTGTAAATCGCATGTGTATATTCTACCTCACTGTACCCTCTTCCAAAAAAGGGAGATTGTGGATCTTCGGAGGCAATATAGAGCAATCTCCAATCAAAAAATGGTTCAACAAAATGCATAGACAAAAATAATTGTTAATGTGCGCATTTTACTATGTTAGGAAGTCTTTATTTGTATATTTTTGAAATAAATTAAAGAACACTATGAAAAAGATATTTGCCTTATCCGTATTGGTCATTGTATTAGCTGCTTGTGGCGGAAACAAAGATAATCGACCGATGAATGAATACTTGTCGGCTTTTTTGAAAGACAACAAAACAGTTGTTGCGTTTGGAGCAATTGATGTTCAGACAATCTTAAAAAAATCAGATTATTCAACTATCCCAAAATTTGGATTACTTGTTAAAAAGGAAATTGAGGGTTTAGAGGGATCAATAAACGTAAATGCACCAATTTATTTCGCGTTAGAAGGACCATTTGCTGAAGATGGAACTCCAGAAACAACGTATGCATTTATGGAAGTAAAAAGTGCGGACTCTTTAGAAGCTAATTTGGTAAAACGTGGATTTGATATTGAAAAAGACGGGGATGAATTTTACCATGCAAGTGGTGATGTGGCTTTTGGATTTAGAAATAACCTGTTAATTCTCATTACTAAGAAAGGTGAATTTGATGGAAAGAAATTGGCTGCTGAGGCTTTTGATAAAGTTGGGGGTGATGTTTCTGGTGGTAAGGTAGATCAAATTTTAAGTGCGAAAGGAGATTTCATTTTAGGTGCAAACATCGAAAATTTATACGGCACATCAAATACAGATTTGAAGGATTTGAGTGATGAAAAACAAGCAGCGTTAAAGAAATTAGTTGCTGATTGTTATGTTCAATCAACCTTGAAATTAGAAAGCGGACAGGCTGTCTTAGAAACAAAAAATTTGTTCTCATCAGAAATGAGCAAACGCATGTTCTTCAATTCGGATAGTAATGCGGGCGTTGTTTCATACTTAGGCACAGGAAATCCACGAATTGGTTTCGCAACGAATTTTGATGTAAAAAAGATGCAAGGCTTTTTGGATGAATTCTCTCCAAATACGATGAATGAATTAGCTGAAACAATTGGTGGTCCAGCTCAATTAGCTTTAATGGCCGGTGGAGAAGAGGCGTTGGCAGGATTGTTTAATGGTAAAATTGGTGTTGTGATGGTTGGTGAACCGATTCCTGGTGGATCTATGACACCAGATTTGAATTTCTATGTTGGCGTGCACAAGAATGGTAAATCATTGGCTGAAAATTTCAAAGGCTTCTTAGATGCTGGAATGGCGAAAGTTGTTTTAGATGACAACGGATTGGCGGCATACACCAGTCCGAAATATATTCCGGTTGCTGGACAGAAGTTAACTATTCCAGCAGGATGTGAAGGGTTTGGTAAGAAAGGTTTGACAGCTTTTGTCAATTTTGATGGCTTAGACATGAAGCAATTCTCGTTTGAAGGAGAACAAAAATTAATTTATTTGATTAAATACGCTACTTACGAAATGGATAATTCAGGAAGTACCTTGATCCTTAAAGCAAAAGATAAGGACGCGAATGTTATGAAGCAAGTTGTTGATGTGCTTGTGAAAGAATTAGCAGACAAGATTAAAGGAATGAATATCTAAAAAGATTTGTAATTCGGGGTTTGGAATTCGGAATTCCAAATCCTGAATCCTTAATCTACAGAGGCACAATCGTAGATTTCTTCACAATGGTTGTACACCATTTCATGTAAAATCAATTGCGCAGCTAAGGCTAACTGGGTATAGTTTTGTGAATTGTTTCCAAAACCTGCCGCGGAAGTTTGCCACATATCCATTATAAGCTCTCTGTTACCTTCTTGAGGATTTATTTTGTCAACTACTGCTTTTACATTTAAAGATCCAGCATGGTACACGTGAAGCACAAATAAACGGAACCATAAATCGCTTTCATTGAATGCTATGTTGTGCGCATTTAAAATCCGTCTTGCCTCTGGAATACATACACGACTAATTAAACGTGCAGAACCGTAGGCACAACGATCAAAATTCTTGCGTTCATCAACTGAACTATTAACGGTTAATCCTTGAGCCCTGGCAACCGACGGCATAAGTTGAAATGCTCCATATGCACCGGCACTTGATTTTTTCAATTGTCCTGGACTTTCAATTAATAAGATCGCTTGTGCATACCAAGGATCAACACCGTAGCGCTCAAAAGCCGCAACTCCTTTAGATAAATCTGGATAAACTTCTTTGAATTTGTAAAAATCATTTTTTCCTGTTGTCACGTTGATGCGATCTGCTATGTCAACCCCAAAAGTGCGTTTTAAGCTGTCTTTAAAAACGTCTTTTTGAGTTTCTGTTTGTTTTGACCAGTCGCGCATTGCCATTTTTAACAATACTTGTCTAGATGAAGCAACGTTAATCAGACAAGAATCAGGGGATAATTGCATGATTTTTTTCCAGAATTGAGGTTGTGGAAGAACGTCCCAACGATCAAAAAACAACTCGTCAGCTGCCATAATAATACTGATGTCATCGCCCTTTTGCACTTCTATTTTTTCATCCTCCCAAGAGACAAAAGGTTGTGTGTATCCAGAAAATGAGATTGCTGTGCAAAAAACGCATAGTCCTACGATAGTTTTTAGGTTTTTCATGGAGATGAAATATTGAGTACAACAGTTCTTAAATGTAGCAACAAAAACGATTTAATCATAGCTTGTTACATTATTTCTTTAAACTATGAATAGTGAAGAACGGTCAAAAGTGTACTTTTGTGCTATGCAAATGCTAAGAACAATTCTGTCGTTTCCGATCATCTTATTGGTCAAAATTTACCAATGGATAATTTCACCCATCCTTCCAGCTTCTTGTCGTTACACTCCTACTTGTTCTTCATATATGATCGATGCATTAAAAGAATGGGGACCAATCAAAGGCACATATTTGGGTTTAAAGCGAATTGGAAGTTGTCACCCTTGGGGTGGTTCAGGTTATGATCCCGTTCCCAAAAGGGGAGAGCAATGCAATCACGATCATTCTTCAAAATCATAGCATAAAAAAAGCGCTGACTTTCATCAACGCTTTAAAACAATTTGTGCAATTGAATATTTTATCTCGATTCGCGCACTTCTTTGATTGTATAGAAGAAGACCAATCCATAACCAATTGCTAACATCAAGTGAAAAGGAACCATTCCTAAATCACCATAAATCGCTCTGTTTACAGCAGTGAATCCAAAAACAACCATTAGAACGCCTTCTCCGATATTAATAATTGAGAGACTTTTCTTATCGTATTTATTTCCTGTAAATTCTCCTTTCTTAGCAACGTTGAATTTTGGTGTACGCACGAATGAACTTTTAATTCCAAAGTATCCTTCTAACACAGCTACTGAATTACTGAGTGATAATCCCATTGATACAATTAAGAATTGGAAGAATCGTCCAACAAAACGAAAGAAAGAAGTAAACGTATTGGCTGTTTTATCTCGGTAAGCATTCCAATAGTAGAACATCAAGAATACGGTGCTAACAATAAACAAGGCCATGTATTGAAGAATGTAATTCAAATCAGAGAAACTGTCCTTGATATGAAGTATTGGCAAACTCAAAAGAGAAAGAATCAAAATGAAGATAAATACCGATGAATTAAATAAATGTGCTAATCCGTGAACGCGATCTGCAAAATGAACTCCTTTGGTTGTTAAAAGGCGACGACGCATTTTAATAAAACATTCTGCTCCACCTTTCATCCATCGGTGTTGCTGACTTTTCAAGGCAGACATTGTAATTGGCAATTCAGCTGGTGCGATAACGTCTTCTAAATATTGGAATTTCCAACCTTTCATTTGTGCACGGTAGCTCAAATCTAAATCTTCTGTCAAGGTATCGTGTTCCCAACCACCTGCATCTTCAATACATTTTTTTCTCCAAACACCACCCGTACCGTTAAAGTTAATGTAGTGTCCAGCTGCATTTCTACCACCTTGCTCAATAGCGAAGTGACCATTTAAACCAAATGCTTGTAATTCTGTCAAGACTGAATAATCTTTGTTGATATGTCCCCATCGTGTTTGAACAACGCCTATTTTATCATTTTGGAAGTAAGGCATAACGCGTTGTAAGAAATCTGGTTCTGGAACGAAATCGGCATCGAAGATACAAATGAATTCACCTTCTACACGATCCATAGCCGCATCTAATGCACCTGCTTTGTATCCTGTTCGATCAACACGGTGTATGTGTTGAATGTTAATTCCACGAGCAGCAACTTCAGCTACTTTCTTTGCAATCACATCCTTCGTTTCATCTGTTGAATCGTCCAACACTTGAATTTGTAATTTATCGCTTGGATAATCAAAAGCTGCAATTGTTTCAATAATTCGATCAGCAACATATAACTCGTTAAACATGGGTAGTTGAACGGTTACTTTTGGTGTTGTAGCTGGATCATAAACAGGACCAGCAGGTTTGTTCTTTTTACGCTTGTTTTTGACATAAGCTACAGCTAGCGATAACTGTAAAATACTGTAGAACAATATCAACAATAAGCAAATTCCGTATAATCCTAATAAGATTTTACCTGTAAAATGAGACCAATAGTGTTCTTTTATGTATGTTTTTCCTTTGGCATTTTTAGCTTCTTTATCTCCCCAGTTGAACATCCATGAAACTTTCAATGAAGCGGTGAACGCTTGTTCCATGTTGAAAGTGAAATTATCCTTATGAATTTCTGTTAGCTCGAATGGGAAACTTTTTTTATTATAATCTTTATCACTGATAACTAAATCACATTTACCAAAAGGAATGTTTTTGAATTTGAAAACACCTTCTTCATCTGTTTCAACAGTGAATTGCTTTTTTGTTGCACGGTTTACGATAGTTACTTCCAATTCATCTAACGGTCGATTTGTTTTTTCATCTTCAAATTTTCCTGTAACTAATTTGCTTTGAGCCATTGACGAAAATGTCAATAAAAGAAAAGTAGTAGCTAATAATAAGGAGCGTAACATAGGCGTATTTAAATTTAATTTTTGATTGCGCAAGGGTGCAAAATTAACTAAAAACAGTATTGATTGGTTGTATTTTCAAATTTTCTTCAATTGATAGTTTTTGACACTGAAAATCAATCGTTTACATTGAAGTTGTTACGAATGGAGTTTGATTTTTAAGACAAAAAAAGTCGCGAAACTTGTAAGGATCGCGACTCGTTATTTTAATGCTTCACTATTTTATTCCCAAACACCCATTTTACAGAATTTTTCAATTCGATCATCGATGCGTTTATTTGGTTCAATTGTTTCCAATTCTTTTACCGTTTTTTTGATGTACTTCTTAACTTGAGAGAACATTTCTTCATGGTCACGGTGTGCTCCGTTGATTGGTTCTTTCAATACTTCATCCACCAAACCATTCTTTTTCATATCGGTAGAAGTCAGTTTCAATGCATCAGCTGCTTTTTCTTTGAAATCCCATGATCTCCATAAAATGGAAGAACAAGATTCAGGAGAAATAACCGAGTACCAAGTATTTTCTAACATCACAACTTTATCACCAACTCCAATTCCTAATGCACCACCGGATGCTCCTTCACCAATAATGATACAAATCACAGGAACTTTCAAACGCATCATTTCGTAGATATTGCGTGCAATTGCTTCGCCTTGACCACGTTCCTCAGCTTCTAATCCCGGAAATGCACCTGGGGTATCAATAAAAGTTACGATTGGTTTATTGAACTTTTCAGCTAATTTCATCAAACGAAGTGCTTTTCTGTATCCTTCAGGATTCGGCATACCGAAGTTTCTGTACTGACGCATTTTGGTGTTAATACCTTTTTGCTGGCCAATAAACATAACGGTTTCACCATCCACTAAACCAAAACCACCAACCATCGCTTTGTCGTCTTTAACGCTTCTGTCGCCGTGTAATTCTTGGAACGTTCCATTTGTAACTGCGTTGATGTAAGCTAGAGTATATGGTCGATCTGGGTGACGAGAAAGTTGTACACGTTGCCAAGGAGTCAAATTCGAGAAAACCTCTTTTGTTTTGTCCTTTAAAACATGCTCCAATTCTTTAATTTTATCGGTCATGTCAATTTCCGTGCTTGCACCAATCTCCTTGGTTTGCTCGATTTGCTCTTCAAGTTCTTTTAACGGTTCTTCAAAATCCAAATAAATTGCCATATGTTCGTGTTAATTTGAGGGGCGAAAGTTACGAAAATAGTTTACTTCTTCTACCTTTGTTGTATGATATTCTTTCCACCAGCTAAGATAAATTTAGGTTTACGGGTGCTTTTTAAGCGTTCGGATGGTTATCATGAAATAGATTCATGCATGTTGCCAATTCCCTTGGTGGATGTTTTAGAAATTATTCCAAGTGCTCATTTTTCCTTTCAACAAACGGGTTTAACTATTCCCGGAAACAATAGTGATAATCTGTGTGTGAAAGCATACGAGTTAATGAAAGATGCTTATTCATTGCCTCCTGTTTACATTCATTTGCGCAAAGAAATTCCGATGGGAGCTGGTTTGGGTGGAGGCTCTGCTGACGCAGCTTATGTTTTGCGTGCTTTGAATAGTTTGTTTGATTTGAAGTGCACAAGTGCAGAATTAGAAGAAAAAGCGGCACAACTTGGAAGTGATTGTCCCTTTTTTATCAAAGACATTCCACAAATCGCTAAAGGTCGTGGAGAGGTCTTGTCGCCATGCAACGTAAGTTTAAAGGGATATTATCTGAAAATTGTCAATCCAGGAATTCATGTTGGAACGAAAGAAGCGTACGAAGGGATTGTTCTTTGTCCAGATGCGCCAAGTGTGCAATCAATTGTTGAAGGGCCAATTGAAAGTTGGAAAGATCAATTGATGAATGATTTTGAATTTAGTGTTTTTGCGCAACATCTAATGCTGGCTGACTTGAAATCAACGTTATACAATGAAGGAGCCTTTTATGCTTCTATGTCAGGAAGTGGTTCAACGATGTTTGGAATTTATAAAGATGAACCAAGTTTGACATTTCAAGACGATTCAACTTACTTAGAAAAAATCATCCGTTTTTCTTAATTCAGATTGATGTTTAATGGCAGTAGCATTCGTTGTCGACAAGCTTTGCCTTTTTCAATTGCTGGGGTGAATTTTGGTGCTTCGTTTAAGGGCTGACATAAGTTGAGACGACATTCTTGACCTTCGGTCGATTGAATTAATTCTGCTGAAGATACAATCCCATTTTTCTCTATTGTAAGCTGTAAAATGAATTTGGAATTTGATAGATCTCCACAAACAAGTGAATCGATATTATTGATGCAATGTTGTGTGAACCAATTTCCATTTTTTGCAGGATCAATCATGTTTGCATCTTTTTCAGGGAATACACAAAATGTTGAATCTTTTACTTGTGCAAAGGAATTCAAGTTTATCACTACAAAAATCAAATATAAATACTTCATCCGTTCTTAGTTTTTGACGATTCGTTTGGTGACAGAATTCCCATTTTTATCATCAAATCTAAGAATGTAAATACCCTGTGGTAAATCACTTAAATTGATTGAAGTTGTTTCGTTAAACGAAGTTGTTGAAATTATTTCTTTTCCTAACATATCATGCATGCTCATTTCTAATTCGCCCTCAAATTCTGTAACAATTTGAATCAAATCTTTGCTTGGATTTGGGTATACTGAAACTAGGTAGGTTTTTGTATTCTCTTGAATGCTAGATGAACCACTTGGGTTGTGTTCAAGATGAAATACGCCACCCAAGTCTTGACCAACAAATAAGTTCAGGTTGCCATCATTGTCAACGTCATCCACGTAAAAACTGGAGTAAGCGCCTACTTGAATTCCCAAATAATTCCCAGATACCAAATTAAAACTAGATCCTGATGCGATGTTTGCATCAATATCATTGTAATACATGAGATTACCGTTAACGCCGCCAAGAAACAAATGTGTTGTTGTGTTTAAACGGAAAAAATGTGGAGTAGGATAGCCCTCCGGAGATGTGGTGGCAA
>JBIIKG010000069.1:0-12383 GCA_044233275.1 Crocinitomicaceae bacterium
CTTCTTCTCAAGTAAAAGTGTACCTGTTTCGAGCGAGAAATAAAATTAAAAAGCAGTTAAAAGGATTGACGGAACTAGTATGAGTAACCCATCATTTTCAAATATCGATCGTTGGCTCTTTGAGCTTATGGAAGGAAATTTGTCTGCGGAGCAAGAACAACAGCTCGAGGCATTTTTACTTCAACATCCTGAATTGGATGTGGATCGCGATATGTGGGAAATGGCGACCGTCCAAAAAGAAGAAGTTGTCTATCCTCATCAAGATCGTATTGTTCGAAGAAAACCTGTTGGTTTATTCATGTTGGCCGGTTTTACATCCATTGCTATTTTTATCGGACTAGGAATTGTCGATTTCGTTTCGTCTTCAACTAATTCAATTTATACACAACAACAACAATTAGCTTCTGAACAAACAACTTCTGCTCAAAACATTCAATCGACTAGTTCAACGAAACAACAACCGGCTAAAACCGTTGTCGAATCAACTGATTTGATGTTCGGTCAAGCGCAAAACGAACAAGAAGCATCAAATCAATCAAATTTCTCGAATAACGGTTACCCAGCAATGGTTGCCAAGTCTGTCGAGGTGCGAGGTACAAATCTTTCAGATGACGGTTACCGAGCAATGGTTATAAATCCTTCGAATGAATCAAATCAATCGAATCTTTCAAATAATTCAAATCCTTCGAATCCTTCGAATCCATCAAATCTTTCGCATCCTTTAAGTCAACTCATCGAAGATGATCTAACAATAATCCCAGCGCAACCAGTTGACGTTGAAAGCTATAAAGAAAAAAATTACAGAACGGGACCAACATTCACAGCTAGTAACCGTTTCAGCTCAACGGATTACAAAGAAAGTTTTAGCTCACGCTTATCGAAAGCAAAACGTGCGTTGACGCGAATGATGGACAATCCAGTTGCGCTGAAAAACTTAAAAGATCCTTACTATCATATCCCAGCATTACAAGCAATGGATGTAAATTTCGGATCGGTTGGAACACTTCTAGCAACACGTGTGCAAACATTATCACGTGCACAGTGGTTGGGTGCAGAAAATCAACAATTTATGAATCAAATATCTGTTGATGGATATGCATACGGAATTCGCGGTGGACTTGGTCTACAACTTAACAATGGTTATTATGCGAACGGTCAAATCATGAACAGTAGCGCGGCAATTACCTATTCCCCAAAATTTTCGGTAAACCGCAATATTCTTGTTGAACCTTCTATTCGCTTTAAAATGGGTAATAAATCGTTGAATAGTTCAAAAATAACTGATTTGGGTCAAGCAGAAATGGATCGAGGAAATGTTTACGAATTCTATCCTTCAGGCTCTGCACCAATGGGTAAAGATTTATGGTACCGTGACATGGGCTTAGGTTTAATGGTGAATACAAAATGGTTCTTCATTGGAGTTCAGGGTGACAACTTATTCAATCATTATGATAACATATACTCAAACGCAACTGAAAAGCGAGCAGGAACACATTTCATAGCAACAATTGGTACAGATTACGAATCACAACGTGAAAATATTGGTTTGTCACCTTACATTGTTTACCAACAAAACGAACAGCTTTCTGAAGCGTGGTTAGGAGTGAATGCGCGATATGAGTGGATTACTATGGGTGCAGCTGTTTCTTCAAATGCTGATTTTGTGGGGTCATTAGGTATGAAATTCAACCGATTCGCAGTGAACTACAACATGGATTTCACACACTCTTACTTATTCGATAAGCAAATTATTTCACATCAATTATCCCTGAGGTTTGTTGCCTTTTCTAATAATAATAGACAGAAATTTTAAAAACTAAACGCCATGAAAAAGTTACTCATCTTAGTGATAATCGGTTTGTTTGGCTTCGCAGCGAAGGCACAAGACCCTACGTTTACGCAGTTTTATGCGAATCCGTTGTACTTGAATCCAGCTTTTGCGGGTTCGCATGGTTGTCCGCGTTTTGCATTAAACTACCGAAACGAATGGCCAAGCTTATCAGGGAACTACGTTACTTACAGTGCGTCCTATGATCAATATTTCAAAAATATTTCTGGTGGATTCGGTGTTTTAGCTACACACGATCAACAAGGACAAGGAACAATCAATACTTCAATGTTAGGGTTGGTTTATTCGTATCACCTAACATTAGGAAGAAAATGGAAAATGATGTTTGGAGCACGTGCCTCTTGGTATCAAAAATTCTTAGACTGGGATAAATTGACGTTTGGAGATATGATTGATCCAAGAAGAGGGTTCATCTATTCAACAGGTGACGTCCCAAGAGGTGGCTCAAGAGGTTTCTTTGATGCGTCTGCTGGAACAGTAATTTTCAACAAGCATTTCTTTGCTGGATTTGCTGCTCACCATTTAAATACACCAAATGAATCAATGATTATCGGTAATTCACCACTTCCAATGCGTTTTACGGGACACATGGGCGCTGAAATTCAATTGGGAAGACAATCAAAATATGCAAATGGTACGTCAATTATGCCAAACGTCATTTACCAATACCAAAATGGTTTCCAAGAATTAAGTGTTGGAACGTATGTGAAATATGGAGCATTTAACGTTGGTTTCTGGTACAGAAATAAAGATGCGTTCATTATGACAATCGGAGTAAACACTGGGAAATTCAAATTGGGTTATAGTTACGATGTTACGGTATCAAAATTAAACAACGGTGTTTCAGGTGGTTCTCATGAAATTTCATTAGGACTTAACCTAAGCTGTAAATCGAAGCCGATTTCGTTTAAAACGATTTCTTGCCCTTCTTTCTAGAGACTGGAAACTAGAGACTAGAGACTAGAACCGAGATTTATTTCATTGAAACAGTCTCTGCTCTCGCAGCGAAGCGATCTCAGTTCTCTCAGCGCAGCGGTCTCAATTCTCTCAGCGCAGCGGTCTCAATTCTCTCAGCGCAGCGGTCTCAATTCTCAGTCCACCGTATACACCTTCTTCCCTTTAATAAACGTATGCAAGGCGAAATTCGGTTGATAGTTTCCTTCGGCGCGGATAGGTCGTTCAAAAATGGCGAAAGTGGCGTCTTTTCCTTTTTCGATGGTACCCAATTCATTTTCTTGGAAGGAAGCGAATGCAGCCCAAATGGTCATTCCTCTTAAACATTCATCTAAGGTGATTTTTTCTTTCGGATAGAATCCTGCTGTTGGCATGTTTTCACTGTTTTGTCTGTTCACAGCAGCGTGAATGGTCAAGAATGGATCGGTGAGCTCAATCGGGAAATCGGTACCAATGGCAATCATTCCATTTTGTGTTAACAATGTTTTGTAGGCGTAAGCACCCATCATCCGTGTTCTTCCGATGCGTTGTTCTGCCCATCGTTGATCGCTTACAGCATGCGTCGGTTGAACAGATGGAAACACACCGTATTTACTGAATAACTCAAAATCATTCGGGTCAACGACTTGTGCGTGCTCAATTCTCCAACGGTGATCTGGGTTGACCTTGAAAATGCGTTGATACAAATTCAATAAAATCTTATTCGTTGAATCACCAATGGCGTGTGTGTTCATTTGGTACCCCGTCAATTCACAAATCGTTGCGATGCGGTTCATTTCTTTTTCGCTCGTTGTCAATACGCCAAAATGATTGTGTTGATCGGTGTAAGGTGCTTTCAATAAGGCGCCACGAGAACCCAATGCTCCATCACCGATAACTTTGAAACTGCGAATGGATAGGTTCTTATATTGGTAAATGCCGTTCTTCTTCGCGAAGGCAATGTTTTCTTCTGATCCCATTAGCATTGCATACAAGTTCAATTTAAAATCATGTTTGTCGATCAATTCTTTGAATAAATCAATGTCTTTTCGCTCAATTCCTGCTTCATGAACACCTGTAATTCCATACTGTAACAATTCTGCTTGAATTTCGCCAATCGCTTCGATGCGCTCCTTTTTCGGGAATTCAGGCAATAATTTGTAAATCGGATTCATCGCATTATCAACCAATAATCCGGTGCATTTTTCGCCTTCTACGTGAATAATTCCACCATCAATTTTTGTAGTAGGAGTGATCTTCGCCAATTTCAACAAGGCATCATTTGCTAACAAGGCATGTCCGTCAATGCGAATCAAGCAAACGGGAATAGTTGGAAACAATTCGTTCAGTCGTTCATTTGTTGGAAACTCGCTTGATGGCCACAGTGATTGATCCCATCCGCGACCGATCACGAATTGGCGTTGCTTGCGCGATTGGTATTTTTCCACGCGAACAATCACTTCATCAAAGGACTTCGATCCCACTAAATCTGCACTTAGTAATTGATTGGCGTATGATAAAATGTGTCCATGCGCATCCGTTAAGCCCGGATAAACTTCTTTTCCTGCTGCATCGATCGTTTCTTCTGAACTGTATTTGTTTAAAATTTGTCTTTCTGGACCCGTTTCAATGATCTTTCCATCCTTAATTGCCATTGCCTCTTTTTCTGAACCTTCTTGGTCCATGGTGTGAATGACAGCGTTGTGAATGATGAGGTCGCAGCTTTTTCCTTTGTAGCAAGAAGCGAGAAGCGAGAGTAGAGAACCGAGAACGAGTAGAGAACTGAGAGCCGAGAGCCGAGAGCCGAGAAAGATTAGAGAGCTGAGAGCCGAGAGCCGAGAGCCGAGAATGAAAAACTGACGCATAGTTGTTTTTTTGTCAAAAATAGGCAATGCTTCTTAATTTTCGTTGAATAATGTATGCGCATGCTTGGCTTGTGAAATCGTTTTTAGCGCAAAATGAATCCCAAATGTTTCGTATCTTTGCCGTCAAATTAATTTGACAAATGGAAACCCCAAAAACGTATGAGCCGCTAAAGGCAGAGGAGAAATGGTACAAACACTGGATGGAAAAAGGATATTTTCATTCTGAACCAGATGATCGTGAGGCATATACGGTCGTCATTCCACCTCCCAACGTAACGGGTGTCTTGCACATGGGACACATGCTGAATAATACGATTCAAGACGTATTGGTTCGTCGTGCGCGTATGCTTGGAAAAAATGCGTGCTGGGTTCCAGGAACGGATCATGCATCCATTGCAACAGAAGCGAAAGTGGTGCAAAAACTGCGTCAAGAAGGAATTAAAAAATCAGATTTAACACGTGATGAGTTCCTAAAACATGCCTTCGAATGGAAAGATAAGCATGGTGGAATCATCTTGGAGCAATTAAAGAAATTAGGTGCTTCGTGTGACTGGGAACGTACGAGTTTTACGATGGACCCAGGTTATTCGGAATCTGTTTTAGACGTTTTCATTGATCTATACAAGAAAGGAAAAATTTACCGAGGAGTAAGAATGGTGAACTGGGATCCAGAAGCCTTGACTGCTCTTTCGGATGAAGAAGTATTGCACAAAGAAGTGAACTCAAAATTGTTCTATGTGCGCTATAAAATTGCAGGAAGCGATGACCAATGGTTGACGATTGCAACGACGCGTCCAGAAACAATTTTGGGCGATTCAGCGATTTGTATCAATCCAAACGATGAGCGCTTCAAGCACTTGCACGGTAAACAAGCGATTGTTCCGATTGCAAACCGCACGATTCCGATTATTCAGGATGAATACGTGGACATGGAATTCGGTACAGGATGTTTGAAAGTGACGCCTGCACACGATACAAATGACTACGATTTAGGAAAGAAACACTCTTTAGAGACAATTGATATTTTCAATGACAACGGTACCTTGAACGACCACGGAATGCACTATGTAGGCATGGATCGTTTCGAAGTGCGCAAAGCAATTGAGAAAGAATTGTACGACAAAGGCTATTTGGTAAAAACGGAAGATCACATCAATAAGATTGGTTATTCGGAGCGTACGAATGCTGTAATCGAACCAAAATTGTCGCTGCAGTGGTTTGTTGATATGAAACAATTGTCGGCACCCGCCTTGGAAAACGTAATGAATGGAAACATCAATTTCCATCCAGAGAAATTCAAGAATACCTACAAGCATTGGATGGAAAACATCAAAGATTGGTGTATTTCTCGTCAGTTGTGGTGGGGACACCAAATTCCAGCGTGGTACTTTGGTTCAGGTTCGGAAGAATACGTTGTTGCCAAAACGATTGATGAAGCGGTGACTTTAGCTTCGGCTAAAACAGGTCGTACCGTGCTTGCTGCTGAATTGAAGCAAGACGAAGATGTATTGGATACGTGGTTCTCGAGTTGGTTGTGGCCAATATCTATTTTTGACGGATTAACGAAGCCAGGAAATGAAGACATCAAGTATTATTATCCAACGAATGACTTAGTGACGGCTCCAGAGATAATGTTCTTCTGGGTAGCGCGAATGATCATTGCAGGATACGAGTACATGGGCGATTTACCCTTCAAGAATGTGTATTACACAGGAATTGTACGCGATAAATTGGGTCGCAAAATGTCGAAGTCCTTGGGGAATTCACCCGATCCAATTGAATTGATTGAGAAATTTGGAGCTGACGGTGTACGTGTTGGAATTTTAATTTCATCACCTGCAGGAAACGATTTGCCATTTGATAGTTCACAATGTGAGCAAGGAAGAAATTTCACCAATAAAATCTGGAATGCTTACCGTTTGGTGAGTGCTTGGGAAGTACGTGAAATGGAACAACCGAAATCATCTGCGAAAGCGATTGAGTGGTTTGAGGCGAAATTCAATCAAGAATTGGCAGAGATCAATGCCTTGTTTGACAAGTTCCGAATTTCAGAAGCCTTGATGGGCATTTACAAGTTGGTGTGGGATGATTTCTGTTCGTGGTACTTAGAAATGGTGAAACCAGGTTACGAGCAGCCGATTGATTCAAAAACATTGGAAGCGACGAAAGACTTTTTCGAGAAGATCTTAAAAGTAATGCAGCCTTTTACGCCATTTGTAGCCGAAGAATTGTGGCACTTGATTCGTGAGCGCAAGGCAGGCGACGACATCATGATTTCCGCATGGCCAGCGGTTCAAGCGATCGATGAAAGCGTATTGAAATCGTTTACGAAGGCAGAAGAAGTGATTACGAATATCCGTAACGTGCGCAAACAGCACAACATTGCCAACAAGGTGAAAATTGAGTTGTTCATTAAGAAGAACACCGAGATTGACGCTTCGTTTGATGCCGTTATTTTGAAGATGGGGAACTTATCTCTGTTAGAATACTCAAACGACAAGGTGAGCAATGCGAATTCCTTCTTTGTGGATGGAAACGAGTATTACATTCCCTTTGGCGAGTCTATTGATGTGGAGGCAGAGAAGAAGAAGATCACCGACGAGTTAGAATACACGAAAGGTTTCTTACAAAGCGTTCAGCGCAAGTTACAAAACGAAAAATTCATGGCAGGTGCCCCAGAACAGGTGGTAGCCATGGAGCGCAAGAAAGAGGCAGATGCCATGAGCACCATTGCCGTTCTAGAAGAAAAATTGACTTCGTTGAATTGAGAAGTTTACATGATATAGTTTTGAAATCCCTTCGGCAACGGAGGGATTTTTTTGTGATTCTACATCTAGGAGGGAAGAGTTAGGTCAAAAAACGCTTGCGAATAGGGGATGAGGTTGAGCCTGTCAGGGAATCAGCTGTTTGATAAGCTTGGTTTTATTGCGTATTATTGGGGTATATTTAAGTTAACAAGCATTAAAACCTAAAAACAGTATGAAACAGATTCTATTTCAACTATTTACGCTCTTAACCACAACAGTTGGATTCGGTCAATCATGTAATTTGTTCTTTTCAGAATACCTAGAAGGAGCTTCAAACAACAAAGCGATTGAAATTTATAATCCATTAAATATATCTGTTGATTTAAACGACTATATCATTTATCGATACAATAATGGATCACCAATACCAACAGATTCGTTACATATGAATGACGTTTTAGCACCTGGTGATGTATTCGTTGCTGGGAATCCTTCTGCAATTGCTTCAATATTATCGGTGTCGGACACATTACATACCATCACATTTTATAATGGTGATGATGCTATGGAACTTCGCTACAAACCCACCAATACCACGTTAGATATTATTGGTACAATAGGTATTGACCCAGGTGTTAACTGGATTGTAGGCTCAGGAGCTACAAGCGAATTTACGCTGTTAAGACAAGCCGCAAATACAAATGGAGAGACAAATTGGGCAATTTCTGCAACAGAATGGGATGTTTACCCACAGAATACATTAGCTTTTTTAGGCTCACATACAGCAGCCTCATGTTGTATCAATACATTTTCTTCCTTGTCGGTAACAAATTGTGATACTTATTTTTGGGTTTTAGCTGGTCAAACCTATACCTCTTCGGGTAGCTATAACCACACAATACCAAATACTGCAGGATGCGATAGCATAATTACACTGAATTTGACGATTCTTAATTCAACAACAGGAATCGATATACAAACAGCATGTAATTCATTCACTTGGATAGATGGAAACACCTATACCGCAAGTAATAATGCGGCTACTTATAATCTAGTTGGTGGTGCGGCAAACGGATGTGATTCGTTGGTAACACTTGATTTGACGATTCTTAATTCAACAACAGGTACAGATACACAAACAGCATGTAATTCATTTACTTGGATAGATGGAAACACCTATACCGCAAGTAATAATGCGGCTACTTATAATCTAGTTGGTGGTGCGGCAAATGGATGTGATTCGCTGGTAACGCTTGATTTGACCATTCTTAATTCAACAACAGGAACTGATACACAAACAGCATGTAATTCATTTACTTGGATAGATGGAAACACCTATACCGCAAGTAATAATACGGCTACTTATAATCTAGTTGGTGGTGCGGCAAACGGATGTGATTCTTTGGTAACGCTTGATTTGACGATCAATAGTGTTACAGACATTTCAACATCAACTTCTGGAGTAACAGTAACTGCCAATAATTCAGGAGCAACTTATCAATGGTTAGATTGTAACAATAATAACGCAGTTATAGCTGGAGAAATAGGACAATCATTCACGGCAATAACCAATGGAAATTATGCTGTTGAAATAACCGAAAATGGCTGTATTGACACTTCTGCTTGTACTGCTATTACAACAGTAGGAATTATTGAGAATAGTTTTGGAGATGAACTTGTCGTTTACCCTAATCCAACCAATGGAGACTTTTCCATAAATCTTGGTTCATCATATGAGAATGCACAGCTTATTATTACAGATATTTCTGGAAAATTAATTGAATCAAAAAATATCATTGAAACTCAATTGATTAATATTTCAATGCAAGCGCCTGCAGGTATTTATTTGGTATCCGTGCAATCAGATGATCGAAAAGTTATCATTCGCTTGATAAAAGAATAGAACGATTTGCTAACAATATTGAATCGGTATAAAAAGAGTCGCTTGTACTAGGCCGTAATATGAACGAACAAATCGAACAAAAGCAGACTTCTTCTACCTTGGTGGTATTGTGTATTTTGACGCTTCTTGGAAGTGTTTTCATTCTACTGAAAGGACTTATTAGTTATTTTGTCTTGACAGTCTCGGACGACGCACGAAGTGAAAGTGGAATTTTGTTTATCAACCTGGTTTATTTCATCGAATTCTTGACGTGTATTGGAACGATTGCTGGCGCAATTATAATGCTCATTGGCAAAAAAGCAGGATTGGTGATTTATGCAATCTCCTCTATTTTGTACATCCTATTTACAGCTGCATTTGCCGTTTTTTGTTTCTTTTCAATCATTGGAATCCCAGTGGGCCTGCTTCAATTTCTCTATCTAATCCCATCCATTGTGTTCTTAATATTATACATCAACAAAGCAGAATATCTTAGATGACGATAATTTTCGTGCGGAAATAGTGGTTATTTTTGAAAAACGACAGCATGAACTACAACGACAAAAAATTCAGACCGATTAGCAACACTGAAAACGGAGAAACTTCAAACCAAACCCTTTTTCATTACAAGCAAGTCGGAAATATGCTAACGTCTGACTATTCAGGTGGGAAGATTAAATATGGACATCTAATTGGTTTGGTTGACAAATCGGGAAATATAGAAATGCGTTATCATCAAGTAAATGACAAAGACGAGTTGATGACAGGAATTTGCATTTCAAGGCCTGAAATACTCGCAAACGGAAAAATTCGTCTGCACGAAAGTTGGGAATGGACTTCGGGAGATAAATCAACAGGGAAATCAATAATTGAAGAACTATAAACCTATTTACAATGGCTCATGAACACACGTATCAACTAACTGCCGTATGGACAGGGAACAAAGGTGAAGGAACTAAAAATGTACGGACCTATGATCGTAGTCACACCGTTTCAATTCAAGGGAAACCAGCATTATTTCTTACAACGGACAACGCTGCTGTAGGAGACAAATCAAAATTAAACCCCGAAGATTTATTGGTTTCAGCTCTTTCATCTTGCCATTTGCTTTCTTACTTGTATTTATGTGCAATGGAAGGAATTGTCATTACATCTTACACCGACAATGCGACAGGTATCATGATTGAACATGCAAGTGGTAGCGGTAGTTTCAAAGAAGTAACATTGAACCCAGTCTTTTCTATAAGCGACGAAAATATGGTTGAAAGAGCCATAGAACTGCATCACAAAGCGCACGAAATATGTTATATCGCTAATTCTGTGAATTTTGAAATAAAGTGCAATCCGACCTGCAATGTTGAATAAATAATTAAATAGACTCTATGGATAGAAGAGATTTTATAAAGCAAACCACATTGCTTTCAATAGGAGGACTTCTGGTACCTTCATTTGTATTTTCATCTTGCCGAAAGGAAAGTTTATTTGAAGAAATCAGCTATGATGGAAAAGTTTTAATTATTGGAGCAGGTGCTGCAGGTTTGTATGCCGCATACGTGTTAAAGTCAAAAGGAATTAATTTTCAAGTAATTGAAGCCTCAGCTAATTACGGTGGAAGACTTGCTAAACTTAGTGGATTTGCAAATTTCCCAATTGATTTAGGAGCGCAATGGTTACATGGAAAAAACAATTTGTTGGCAGATTTCATAAAGAAATCAGACACAAAAATCACATTAGATGAGAGTGATGAAAAATATTGGTTTAATAATCAAATTGTAAATTCCTTACCGAATGATATTAATGCGGTATTCGCCAAAGAGGATAATGTTGCTGATGTTTCTTTTAATGATTTTGCCATCCAGGAAGGTTTTGGAATTGAGTATAAGAATATTGTCGAAGGAATAGCAGGGGATTCAGGAGCTGCTGCTTCAAATATATCTGCTTATTGGAAAGTAAAAGAAGAAGAAAACTGGATTTCAGGAGATGAAGATTTTAAATTTCAAGAGACTTTTTTTGACTTTTTAGATAAACAAGTTGCAAGCGATGTCAAAGATAAAATCATTCACAATACAATAGTTTCTATAATAGATTATTCACAAACTGAAATCATCGTTACTGATTCCATTGGTAACACATTTACTGCAGATAAGGTTATTGTTACAGTCCCGATTACAATTTTAAAATCTGGTGATATTCAATTTATTCCCGCTTTACCTGCTGCGAAAACAGAAGCATTTTCAAAAATTGGTATGGATGCAGGAATGAAAGTATTTTTAAAATTCACTAATAAATTCTATGATGAAAATATTATTGGTGGGTCAATTTGTGCTGCCTATGCAGATGATAGTATAGGAAAAGTTCCAAATGACAATATCTTGCTTGCGTTTATAATGGGCGATCAAGCAGAATATTTAACTTCATTAGGAAGTGATGCTGCTATTACAAATGCCTTGTTAATGGAATTGGATACAATGTATAGTGGACAAGCTTCAGCCTCTTTCGAATCGTCTCATGTTGAAAACTGGACGACGAATCCATTCATAAGAGGAGCATATTCATACAGCACTGTTGGAATGGGTGATGCAAGAAGTATTGCTACTCAAGCGATAGATAAAAAACTATATTTTGCTGGTGAGGCAATGAATATAAATGGACACCATCAAACCGTTCATGGCGCTGTGGAAACGGGGTATAGAGAAGTGATAAATATTTTAAACGATATTAAAAAATGAGAAGATTAATTATACTTACTTCTTTGCTTGCCTTTTCGTCAGTTACGTGGGCACAAGAATTTAAGGTTGGACTTTCTTACAACTACATTTATGCTCCGCAGTGGGATAAAATTATTCAAACCTATAATTTTAGTCGCCCATTTAATACGGAGAAGCAACCTCTTTTGGCTCAAGGCATTAATGGATTCGGATCGTATATTTTTAATGCAGAAAAAAACTTAAAACAAGGTCTGAATTTTTCCTATTCCTATTTTCGAAGTGCTGCAGAAAATGAAAACTTGAATAATAACTTAAACCTTCATTTTATAAGTATTGGCTATATTTTTCAATATGATAATGCTGAAAAGCTAAATGGAATTTATGCCGATTTCATTGTTT
>JBIIKG010000004.1:0-38861 GCA_044233275.1 Crocinitomicaceae bacterium
TATCCTGCTGATGCTTTTTTCACAGTTGCTAAATTCGCTTCAGCAGATGTTCCACCAATTACTAATGCCAAATGATAAGGAGGACATGCCGAAGTTCCAAGATCTTTAATTTTGTCGCGAACGAATTTCTCCAAAGATGCATCGTTCAATAATGACTTTGTTTGTTGGTACAAAAAGGTCTTATTGGCAGAACCTCCACCTTTTGCCAAGAAAAGAAACTCATAATATGAACCTTTCTTTGCATAAATATCAATTTGAGCTGGCAAATTAGAACCTGAGTTCTTTTCCTCAAACATCGAAATTGGTATAACTTGAGAGAAACGCAAATTACGTTCTTGGTACGTATTGAAAATTCCTTTGGATAGGTATTCAGCATCATCTACTCCTGTGTAAACATCTTCTCCTTTTTTAGCCATCACGATTGCTGTGCCGGTATCTTGACAAGAAGGCAATTGTCCTTCTGCCGCTACAACAGCATTTTGCAATAAATTATAGGCAACAAAACGATCATTATCTGTTGCCTCAGGATCTTGAAGAATATTATTCAACATCTGAAGGTGTTTTCTTCTTAAGTAAAAAGAAACATCGGCCATGGCCTCTTGCGCCAAAACTTCAAGTGCTTTTGGATTTATATTCAAAATTTCACGATTTCCGACTTTCACAACTTCAACAAAATCAGAAGAAATCTTGCGGTATTCCGTTTTGTCCGAATGAATCGGATACGGATCTTGGTAAAAAAATTCTGCCATTACAATTTCATTATTAGAGCTGTAAAGTTAAGAATTGAAAACCATTAAAGAATTTTAAAAGCTAAAAAGTACTAGGAAACTGCTTTGGGTGAAAAAGTTCATTTCAAATGCTTTTGCTTTGCTAAAAAGTAACTTTTAATCCTAAAACACCCGTCATGATAACTGAAGTATACGTTTTTAACTCAGGAATAGATGTAATATTAATCGCAGGTTTCATCTCATAATACATATGTAATCTTTTCCAAAACTCTTTGTTCTTGCCCATTCTAAAATCAATGCCCATTGGGAGGAATAAAGATGTTGAAAAATTAGATTTGTTTGTAAAACTTTCTGATTCGCTTTCATAGTCACTTGATGATGTAGTTGATGAACTGACACCTGAGATATAACGGTAGGAGTTATAATTTATGTTAGTTTCAGCATTATATGAAAAGCCAAATGATGCACCAATTCCTGCATACAAAGACCATCGTGCTTCAGGGTTTGTTCTGTAAATTAAGGATGTTTCCAAATGTAACTGTTCAGCATTATACTGCATAAAATAGTTTTTTGTTCGAACAGAATCTACATAGAATTCTTCTCCCGTTTGTGATGATGTTAATGTATCAAAACGTGTTACGAAATCCTTAGAATAGCCGGATGACAAAGTACTTGTTGAACCGTGACTGATTCCAATTCTCCAAATTGGATTAGGATTGTCCTTGAAAGTAATTCCCAATTGTAAAGATTGATAGCTTGAAGTATTTAGCATTCTGTTTCTCGCAAAAATTCCTGGTCCATAACTATAATACCCATTATACATCCCATACGCGTTAGAATTGAATCCAGACAAATCATTTTGCAACAGGATCGAGTTTGGTGCTAAATTTTGAAAATCAGACAATGTTAAGTTCTGCGTTGAATTAATTCCCATTCCATTTTGCAAATGGAATTCTGAAATGCGCATCTTTTTAGATCCTTCTTGGGCCTGACTTGAAAAGTTTAAACTAATTGAAGTCAAGACGAATAAAATTTTAGTTCTCATGAAAATATTTTTTTCTTGAAACGGATGAAATTTAAACTTATTTATTCGAACTAAAATTTTAACACTTTATAGGAAAAACATCCATTGCTGTGCTTATTTAATCCGCAAGTATGGTTATTAGTCAAACTAAAGGGTATTAGTTTATGCTAACGTTCACTATTTTTAGTAGAAGTAAGTATCAGTTTTAAACGATTGATTTTCATCAAATCTACCCTTTATTGATTTCTGCTAAATCCTAGAACTTCCTTAGGCTTTAAATCTATTTTTACTATCTTCGCGACTTCATTTTAGTAAGGAATCATGACAAATAAATATCCGGAATACAAAGGATTGAATTTGCCGAATGTGGCGAAAACGGTATTGGAAAAATGGGAACGAGAAAATGTTTTCGAACAATCGATTACTACTCGTGAAGGCCACCCGCCGTTTATTTTCTTCGAAGGTCCGCCATCTGCGAATGGTTTGCCTGGAATTCACCATGTGATGGCGCGTTCAATTAAGGACATTTTTTGTCGCTATAAAACACTCAAAGGTTTTCAAGTAAAACGTAAGGCTGGTTGGGATACGCATGGACTTCCAGTTGAATTGGGTGTTGAAAAAGAATTGGGCATTACCAAAGAAGATATCGGTACAAAGATTTCTGTAGAAGATTACAATAAAGCGTGTAAAGAAGCAGTAATGCGCTACACAGATATTTGGAATGACCTAACCCTAAAAATGGGTTATTGGGTGGATATGGAAAACCCATATATTACATACGAGTCAAAATACATGGAATCGGTTTGGTGGTTGTTGGGTCAATTGTATGAGAAAAATCTCATGTACAAAGGTTATACGATTCAACCATACTCACCAGCTGCAGGAACTGGGTTATCATCGCATGAATTGAACCAACCAGGATGTTACAGAGATGTAACAGATACAACGGTTGTGGCGCAGTTTAAAGTGAAGGATGGGGAGAAATTGCCTTTCGCCAACATTGTAGGTGATGGTCGCGACCATCACCTACAAATATTGGCTTGGACGACAACCCCATGGACATTACCTTCAAATACGGCTTTATGTGTCGGACCAAAGATTGATTACGTTTTGGTACAGTCGTTCAACCAATATACCTTTGAACCAATCAATGTTATTCTTGCCAAGAATTTGGTTTCTTATCAATTTGGGAAAGGTTTTCAAGCAGTTGAAAGTGTTGAAGAATTAGCAAATTACAACTCAGGCGACAAAGTAATACCTTTCTTCGTTGCCGGTGAATGCAAGGGTTCTGAGTTGATCGGAATTCGTTACGAACAACTTTTACCACTTGTTTTGCCTGCTGAAAATCCAGATCAAGCATTCCGTGTTATTGGAGGGGATTTCGTTACAACTGAAGATGGTACTGGAATTGTTCATATTGCCCCAACCTTTGGTGCAGACGATGCACGTGCAGCTGCCGAAGCAGGAATTCCAGCAATGTTAGTAAAAGACGATAAAGGAAATTTGGTTCCATTGGTTGATTTGCAAGGAAAATTCAGACCTGAATTGGGAGCTTATGCTGGATTGTGCGTTAAAAACGAATACTATAATGAAGGTGAAGCACCTGAACGTTCAGCAGATGTTCAAATTGCTATTCAATTAAAAACAGAAAACAAAGCGTTCAAAGTTGAGAAATATGTCCACAGTTACCCACATTGTTGGAGAACGGACAAACCTGTTTTATACTACCCATTAGATTCATGGTTTATTCGCGTTACTGATGTGAAGGAACGTATGATTGATCTTAACAATACCATCAACTGGAAGCCAGAATCAACTGGTACTGGACGTTTTGGAAAATGGTTGGAAAATGCAAATGACTGGAACCTTTCACGTTCACGCTACTGGGGAATTCCTATTCCTATTTGGACAACCGAAGAAGGTGATGAGCGTTTGTGCATTTCATCCGTTGAGCAATTAAAAGCTGAATGTGAGAAAGCGGTTCAGGCTGGATTGATGTCAGAAAACCCTTTAGCGAGTTATAAAGTGGGCGACATGTCCAAAGAGAACTACGCGTTAGTTGATTTACACAAAAATTATGTAGATAAAATTACACTTGTTTCAGCATCGGGCAAACCAATGAAACGCGAATCTGACCTTATCGATGTTTGGTTCGATTCAGGAGCTATGCCATACGCGCAATGGCATTATCCATTTGAAAACAAAAATTTAATTGACAATCACGACGGTTATCCAGGTGATTTTATTGCTGAAGGAGTTGACCAAACGCGTGGTTGGTTCTATACTTTGCATGCCATTGCTACGATGGTGTTTGATTCTGTAGCCTACAAAAATGTTGTGTCAAACGGACTCGTTTTAGATAAAAACGGTCAAAAAATGTCAAAACGTTTAGGTAACGCCATTGATCCATTTTCAACGCTTGAAACGTATGGTGCCGATGCAACACGTTGGTACATGATCACGAATGCACAGCCCTGGGACAATTTGAAGTTTGATTTAGATGGTATCACAGAAGTACAACGCAAATTCTTTGGAACACTTTACAATACGTATTCATTCTTCTCATTGTATGCGAATATCGATGAGTTTGATTTCTCTGCACAAGAGATAGAACTAAGTCAACGACCAGAAATTGACCGTTGGATTTTATCGAAATTGCATTCCTTGATTCAAGATGTTGATGCTGCATTTAACGATTACGAGCCAACCAAGGCTGGAAGATTAATTCAAGATTTTGTTAGCGATCAATTATCCAACTGGTACGTTCGTTTATGTCGTCGTAGATTCTGGAAAAGTGAAGATTCACATGATAAACTTTCAGCTTATCAAACACTTTATACGTGTTTGGAAACAATCTCAATTCTTGGGTCACCGATTGCGCCTTTCTTTATGGATCAATTGTTCAACGATTTAAATTCGGTTTCAAAACGTTTTGCGGTGACATCCGTTCATTTAGCTGATTTCCCTAAAGTGAATCCGAATTTCATCAACGAAGATCTTGAGGCGCAAATGGAAATTGCACAGCGCACTTCTTCATTGGTCTTGGCTTTGCGTAAAAAAGAAAAAATTCGTGTTCGCCAGCCATTACAAAAAATAATGGTTCCAGTTTTAAACAAAGCATTCGCATCAAACATTCTGCATGTTCAAGATTTGATTTTATCAGAAGTGAATGTGAAAGAATTGGAATTGATGGAGGAAGGAAATGGAATGTTGGTAAAAAGTATCAAGCCGAACTTTAAAACGATTGGTCCGAAATACGGTAAGCAAATGAAATCTATCGCTGGAATGGTTGCTCAACTTTCGAATGATGCAATCTCTGAAATCGAAGCGAATGGTGGTTGGAAAGGTGAAATTGATGGTGAATCAATTGAATTGGATTTAGCTGATTTCGAAATTGCTGCACAAGATATTCCAGGATGGTTAGTTGCCTCAGAAGGTGGTTTAACTGTCGCTTTGGACATTACCATTTCTGAAGAATTAAAAGCAGAAGGAATCGCCAGAGAATTGGTTAATCGTGTTCAGAATTTACGAAAAGATTCAGGTCTAGAAGTTACCGATCGAATCTTATTAAAGGTGGACACAAACGAATTCATTCAAAATGCGATCAAAGCAAACCAAGAATACGTTTGCAACGAAGTATTGGCGAATAGCATCAGCTTTGAGGTTTTGGATGACAGCGCCTTAGCAACAGATCTAGAAATGGAAGGTGATGCAAAGATTGATTTGATTAAAAACTAATAACAATTCTTAAATAATTAGAAAGGCGCTCATTTTGAGCGCCTTTCTTGTGTTATTAAATTTTAAAGGAAGCCGTTTTCAAGCGAGTGAGTTTATCATTTCCCATGTACTTTATGTAATAGGTAACATTTGTGCCAGGCTTAGCTTGTCGAAGCACAGAAATTGCTTGAGGAGAAAGCTGATTTCCATTGCCTTTTGGTGCTACACCAGGATATCCGTTTACTATTAGTTCCCAAGATAATACTTGAAACGTTGCTTTAAGCGGAACTTCTGGATCATATTTGGCAAACAAGTTTTTTTCTTGCGCATTTGCCTTATTCCCATCTTTCGCTGCACCCCAATAAATCGATGGATCAGGGAGTCTGGAAACTCTAAATGTATAGGTTCCTAACTTAACGGATTTGCCAGTCAAATTGCTCTTTCCAAAAACGGAGATCGTACATTGTTTAACTTTATGAGGATCAGCTACAAACTTTCCATTTACCTTTCTAATGTTGACACCAACGCCGCTTAATACGGTTTCATCATAACCTGATGCCACCGCTTCAATGTTGTTTGCATAGCCAATATAAAGCATGTTCAAATCTGGCAAAGAGATCGTTCCTTGAGGTTTCATGATACGAATTGTTTTTGTCCATTCCTTTGTTTTTGGAATTCCAGCTTTGTTTTTGATGGTCACAGATCCTTTTAAAACCATTTCATTCCCTGACCCTGCCTTCATTCGAACGATTCCTTTCCCATCTTTTACTTCGGAAACTGAACCATTCGTTACAGTCACAACTGGTTGACGATCTGAATCGTACGCGGCCATAAGCACTTGTACTTCCACATCTTCTCCTTGGTTTACGATTTCTGGTCCATAAGCCAAGGCAATTATTTTATTGAATGAATATTCACCCCCGCCTACTCGACCGCGAACCATTGCTATTGCATCTGCACGAGCAGTAAGCACTTCTTTCTGGAGTGATGTCAAAGAGGCAATTGCTGCAACCGCTGGTGCGTGATCAAATGTTTTTCCTATCCAGTGCACATTTGGAACATCGTTAACTGTCCAACGCTCTTTTTTAGTCAAAGACGCATAAATCTTTTTAATGGCCTCCTTGTCCTCATCATATACATTTGAGGCATTAATAGCGTTTCCAATTTGCTTGTTTAAATCAAGATAATCTTTGTACGCATTAATTTTTGGAGCTTTGAAAAACCACTTCTTTTCACCTGGTTCTTGAATCCATGAATTTCCAACCAGTTCTGTTATTTCTGTGCGAAAATCGTTATAGCTTTTCCACAGCTCAACACCTTTGCCTGTCGGATTGGTAATTTCAGATCCAACTAAAATGGCCATAGGTTCGTCGTATTTATCCATTGCATTCACTTTAGATAAATTCAGTTTTGCTGGTTTCAATGGATTTTTTGATGAATACGGTTCAATTACAATATTATCAGCACCACCAATAGAAATAACGTCTTCTCCAATGGCAGTCAAGATTTCCATTTTTAACGCATCAATGTACTTAATTCGTTTCGCGCTGATTTCATTGATTTTATCAACTGTCTTTAGATATGCGAGTGCTTTCACTTTAACATCCTTTTGTTCGTCATCCTTGGTTAAATCTTGCAAAGCTTTGAACTTTTCTTCGCCGCGCATGAATTCATTTTCATTAGCAACTTGAATATTTTCTTCGATTGCAACGAATGCATCGAGAATAGATTTTGATACGTTTAATGCAAGTAATGCTGTCAGCACTAAATACATCATGCCGATCATTTTTTGTCTTGGTGTTTCTTTTCCTCCAGCCATGATAATTTGATTTTAGTTTCCATGGTGAAATGTGAGGAAATGAAAAAGTAACGAAGAAAAAGAAAGATAAAAAGGAATTACTTCTTTTTAGAAGCAGCGTGTTGCTTTAAATAAATGCGATAAGCAATAAGCGCAGGGATTCCAAAGATAAAAATGACCGCAGTTAAGATTCCGCTCGGTAACAAATGGAAATCCATTATTCCAACCATATCTTCTTCATTGTATCCAAGTCCAAGGAAATAAGACAAACTCAAAGGAGCAGGTTCAACCACCTCTACTAAACCATTCATGTAAACTATTTCTCCTTGAAACAAATTGATGGGGAAAAGACATAAAGGCAGAGCAATACAAATCATTGCAAAAAAGAAGATATAAATTGGTTTCTGGAAAAGTTGTTTCATAATTCAAACCATTGCTGATGGGTTTCGCAAAGTTACATTATTTTTACCTCGTGAAATCAAAATTAGGATACATATGCGGTACCGATAGTTGGGGAGGTTTGGAAATGAACCAACTCCGCAATGCCATTTGGATGCATGAACGTGGCCATTCCGTTTACGTCATTTGTTTGAAGGATAGTCCAATCGCGAAAAATGCAGACGACGCAGGCATACCAACTATTTTCATCCAAAAACACCGGAAATACTTCGATTTTAAACGAGGGAAAGAATTAGCTGGTATCCTACAACAACATCAAATTACGCACTTGCTCGTTCGCGCTATACATGACATGAGTATTGCAGTTATAGCAAAACGTAAGGTAAAGTCGTTGCATCTTTCCTACTTCATGGAAATGCAATTAGGCGTTAAGAAAACTAATTTTTTGCATACACTTCGATTTTCTTACTTCGATTTATGGGCTTGTCCACTCAACTGGCTTTCAGATCAAGTAAAAACTATGACTCGTTTTAATCAGACTAAAATAAAAGTCATCCCTTCAGGATTGGATTTACGCCAATTTGAAATAGAACTGGGGAAAACAGATGCGCGACAATTGCTCGAACTTCCAACAGATCGCATTTTGTTTGGACTGATAGGGCGTTTCGACCGTCACAAAGGTCAATTGTTACTATTGGAAGCGCTTCAAAAATGCAACAATAAAGAAATCGGAATTGTATTGCTTGGTGAACCAACGCGCAACGAAGGCAGCGGATATGCTGACCAAATGAACGCCTTTATTCAAGAACATCATTTATCTGATCGTGTATTTGTTCGTCCGTTTCGGAAGGACATCGATGTTTTTTACAAGGCAGTTGATTGGTTTGTGATGGCATCAAAAGCAGAAACGTTTGGAATGGTAACGATTGAAGCAATGGCTTGCGGCACACCAACACTTGGAAGCAATGCGGGAGGTACTCCGGAAATCTTACAATTTGGTGAATTAGGGGTTTTGTTTGAAAGTTTAAATCCTGCTGATCTTACGGTTAAAATGGACGAAATCACTGAAGGAAAACATGCCATTGATCGACAAAAACTAATACAAGCAGCACAACATTTCGACCATAACAAGGTTTGCGAACAGGTTGAAAAAGCACTTGGAATTTAACTCAAACTAAGAAAAGCAATCTTTCTGTGAATTTCTCGTTATTTTAGCGCTGAAGGTAAACATGGCAATTAACTTATATTCAAACAAACAAAAATGGAAGATCATATTAATGGTCTTTGCGCTCTGCATGGTTGGAGCATTTTTGTTTGTATCAAATACCATAGTAAGTAAAGTTGGTGACCGCGAAAAAGAACGTGCACGACAGTGGGCCGATGCCATCATAAAAAAACTGGAACTTGTTCAATTAACCAATCGCACCTTTACCCAATTGAGGGATAAAGAACGAAAGGAAATGTCACTTTGGATTGATGCATCTAAGGAAGTTTCTCAAGCTTCACCTTTAGATATTGACCCGCGACTCGATTTTCCATTCAAAATCATCAAAGACAACAAGGATATTCCAGTCATTTTATTAGATGATGAAAAAAACGTATCTGGATTTATCAATTTAGATTTTGACACAAGTGATATTCGTATTACCAATCCAACAGCAAATTCTAGAGAATTGAATCGCATTTTTGAAGATTCATTAGTCGCCTTGTCCTCCATTTGGAAAAAAAGCAATCCTCCATTTACAGTTGAGGTCTATGAAGATTTGTTCATGACCTATTTCTACAAAGATTCGAAGGAAATTGTTCAATTAGAAAAAGAGCGTGATTCCTTAATCAATGCGTTTAACAAGGAATTAATCAACAATGAGGGTTTGGTTCCCGTTTTATTGATTGATGCAGAAACAAAGGCAGTTATCGGGAGTAATTTAGAAAAAGAAAAACTGAATCCCGAAAATTTGAGCAAGACACTTTCTGCTTTGAAGTTTCAAAATGAACCCTTGGTGATTGATTTTCAAGACGGAAGAAAGAACATTTTATATTTTGATGACAGTCCGGAATTAAAGCAATTGCAGTATTTTCCCTATATCCAATTCATCATTATTGGCTTGTTTGTATTTATCGGCTACCTCATCTTTAGCACTTTCCGAAAAGCAGAACAAAACCAAGTTTGGGCTGGTATGGCGAAGGAAACAGCGCATCAATTGGGAACACCACTTTCTTCCTTAATGGCATGGATTCAATTGCTCGAAGCACAAGAAATTGACCCGATGATTCCACGAGAAATGCAAAAAGACGTGGAGCGTTTGGAAAAGGTAACCGATCGTTTTTCGAAGATTGGTTCTGGAGCTAAATTGGAAAATACCGATTTGCGAATCACCGTCAAAAATGTGTTGGATTACCTTCGTTTGCGTATTGCCAGCAAAGTAAGCATCGAATTTATCGGGTTGGAAGAGGTGAATGCGATGCATAATCCTTCGTTGATGGAATGGGTAATTGAAAACATTTGCAAGAATGCCGTTGACTCCATGGAAAACGTCGGTAGTTTAATCGTGACAGTGCACAAATCTCCTGAATGGGCACATATTGACATCAAGGATACAGGTAAAGGAATTCCACCCAACCAATTGAAAACCATTTTTCAACCAGGGTTTACCACCAAAAAACGTGGCTGGGGACTCGGACTATCACTAGTAAAGCGTATCGTGAAAGAATACCATAAAGGAAAAGTATTTGTACTTGAATCACAAGAAGGCGTTGGAACGACGTTTAGAATTTCGATTCCATTGTGATTATAGGAATTCGAAGATTTGATAGATTTGATGCCTACGGCATTTGAAGATTCGAATTATCGAATCCTCAAATTTTCAAATCTCTACTCTCAGTTCTCGGTTCTACTTTTTCTAATACCCTTCGCCTAATGCCTCCCTTACAAATTCTGCAAATCCACCATTCGCATAGCAACAAATGACTTAATAACTTTTTCACCAATTCCGGGAACATCAATATGAATCAAATATACACCAGAGGAAACAGGGATATTGTCGTGATTCGTTAAAGTCCAATCGAGATAAGTGATATCACTGTCTTTCTTGAACTCACGAATCATTTTTCCTTGCATGTTATAAATACGAACCGTGCACTTTTCAGGAAGATTGGTAATTTTCACACGATTATCTAGTTTATTGTTCTCATATTCTGAATAAGCCTTGTAAGGATTCGGCACTACGTTGATTAAATCCAATGCATCTGCCAACCCTTCAGCACTGTTAGTAATGGTGCGTTCACTTTTCATCGACCAAGAATACATTGGTTTTCCTTGGTTGTCGTTTGATGCAACTAGGTTTTTGTATTCCTTGTTAACGCGCAATTGTATTTTCACATCTGTCGACAATAAACTTTGTCCAGCTTGTAAAAGCGGATAAGCAATCCACGATAAACTGCCGTAAAACTCTCTTTTTGACGCACTGTTATTTGCTTCCACTTCGAGCATTTTTTGGTAGGCAAAGTTACCAGCAACCGTTTCGGCCTGACTTCTATTATAAGCTGGGAAATCATAACCTTGAGAAAAGTTGTTAATCGTTTTTTGCTTGTAACTGAACACATAAACTGGGTGCATTCCACCCATTAGCGGATTTCCTAAGTCGTCTGTCAAACGATTGGTTGGATTCCATTTCATATCAGCCCCATTTTCAGCACCTAAAAATGAATTTTCACCAAAAGCCATGTACAAACGTGCACCTGATTCAATATCGATGGCATATCCTGGGAACCAACCCATCCCTGTAGTTCCTGATCCATCTGGATTGCCATTTTTATCTACACTTGGGCTCTTACGCATCGCTCCAGGTGCAGCATTACCTACATTCAAATTAACATCTCTACCTAATTCAATAATTGGACATCTCGTCCATTTCGATTTATCTGTTGTGAATATAATATCTACACTAGGCAAGAATGAGATTGAGGCAATTGTTCTCGAAGAGCCAGGAGATGGTAAATTGTAATACGCTAAAGGCATAAAATCGGACTGATATCCAACTAAACGATGCGGCGAAACTCCTCCATCCAAAATGTTTTTATACATTTCTTTCGGATCTTGACCAATCTCATCTGGATAATAACAAGGGTCTAAATAATTAAAATTATTAGGTTCACAGTAATCAGCAGTTGGGCTAAATATTCCATTTCGAATCCAATTTGTTGGGAAAAATGAACTGTTATCCTTGACAAAAGTTAACCATTGTTTGGAAGAATCTGCAAAATCTAGATTGCCAGATATAAAATCAGTTGATTTTACACTTGCATTACCAGCAGGACCATAATACTTCTCTTGTGTAATTTGCACTGAAACTCCCCATTGCGGGATGAGCTGCTCATTTTGTACTTGAATGGTTTGTTGTGAGGTGACAGAATCCAATAATTCTCCGTTTTCATCTGAATAACGATATAGAATCCAATTCGCAGTATCGGCACCGTTTGATGTACTTTCAACATAATCGCGGAATCGCAGTTCAAAATAACCATCCGCTACATTCAAGGGGTCAATTACTTTCACATGGATTGGTCCCGCTCCTTTAGCATACGTTGGTTTTTCCATGAATCCATTCTCCAGAATGTTCGCTTGTGAGGCAGCATTCAAATCCAAGTCTCTATTTCCGTTTCCATATCCATCGTGGCGCATAATCTCGGGAGATTCGCCATACTCCAAATAATGTAAAGTCCCTCCCGATTCTGGCAGTGGATTGTGCGGAATGGCTTCAATAGGCTTCACTTCACCTACTGCCGCTTTTCTACTCAATAAATACTTTTTCTGCTGCCCGTCCAGCGCATTTGGATCAGTTGGATTATAGTCCTTGTAATTGTTGTAAGCATAGGCCACAGCGATGTAATGATAACGCTGAAAATTAACCAATTCAGTATTCCCTTGAGCAAACAAATCTGTTTTTACACTAAAGCTGTGACGAATTCCTTTGTTTTCTCCATTCACTCGTTCGATTGGAATGCTCGCTCCTAAATCGTCATCAAATTCAAAATTGATGATTTTCGAAACATTGTCTTTGATATCACATTGTGCTACTAAACGTGCCTTTGTTGGATCACTCAAATCTGACAAGGAAACTTGCTTGCTTTTCAACTGAAAAATTTGGTAACCTTGAAAACGGTAGAATTTATCTGCAGCAGGATCTGAAGCCACAATAAAAGGGTCATATTCCTCATACAGTTCATTGTAGTTGTTTGAAGTTGAACTGTTTGAAATCGTCAAGATCAATTCGTTGTTCAATTCTTGAATTTCCAAATCTGGTGCATGTGGACCTTCTAGTACTTTAAAGCAATTTTCGAAAAGAGCTTGTGCTTTATCATCTGCACGCTGAAGCATTTCTACTGAAGCAAAAGGATCTCCTGCTGTTGATCGTGCCCAAACAACACCAACTGTAATGTTGTTAATTGCACCTGGCTTCAGGATGAATGGTCCAGCAGATTCAACAAAACGACGGTCATTTGGCGGATTGTTGGCTGTTTGTTCTGTCCATGGTTCTTGAGGAACGCCACTTGTTCCCCAACCTAAAGGATCGGTGTCACCAGGGAACATAAAATCACAAGGAACTGAAGGATCCGTTTCAGAATCTGAAATGTGACCACTTCCACCGTAATAGAATTTTGAACCATCTTTCCAGAAACCTTTCAAATAATTGTAGTAATCAGATGCTGAAATTGGATCTGTTTGGTTTGGATTCGCACCATTCGTAGTGTTTGAATAATACAAGAAACGACGCATTCCGAAACGCTCATTATCAATTATTCCATCACCATAACCAATTCCATTCAATGCCTCGTCTTCCCCAATTCCAAAAGCATTGTCAATACCGTCATCATCTTGATAAGGTCCTTCAAAAAAGTCAACACCAACGGCAGGTGGATTGTAGCCATAGCCTTTAAATCCTGAGTTTTCACCATCGAAATTATCTCCATTGTAATAATAACCGAGTCCACGATTCACATCACAACCCACGTAGTCATCAAACGGATCACCAAGAGCTCCATCCGTAAAAAATCCGAAATAGGTATTATAAAGTGTCTGCGTTCCACGATTGATTAACTCATAGTTGTAAAACGTCATATTGTTGATCGCATCATTTGACGCAAAAGCAAATGCTTGTGCTCGAATTTCCATTCCAATTGGATCGGCACCCGTTTCAGTATGGATATTCCCTTTATCGTTCATCACCCACCAGAAATTCATATCACCATAAAGTGAAACTTCTCGATCTACCTTGCATTGCTTTTCTTTATTGATATCGTAGTACGGATAATCACCATCCTGCCAATTGTAATTTCCATCATCATTGTTATCGTAAAAAGGTGCTAAATAGTAATCTTGTCCTTGAGAAACATCTCCATGTGCTGGCCATTCCTTTATAATTTCAGGGACTTTATATCCAGGAAATAACTCACTTTGTGTATTGGTTCCGTTTTGTTGATCTTCTATTCCGGCGAGGTACCATGAATTAAATTCGCGCACCATATCTTGAGTTGTGATAAAATGCTTGTCGTACTTGCTACAGTTATCATAAGTTGTTTCTGCAAAGGTATTTGAAAGCGGTCCAGTCCAATAATCTTGGCCATTTCGATAACGCAAAGCAGCTAATTTCAATTGGTTATTGACGTCTGTTCCTCCTAACCAAAGAGCTGAAGTAAACAAGGCCATAATACCCGAATTTTTTGGTATTTCGTATTGCGAATAGTTTTGATTCGGCACTTGCCAAAGATTTCCCGCAGTGTGCACCATCGCACGAACATTGTTCAATTCTAGATATGTGGTAGCCGTCGGAGGAGTACAAGTAGCAGCTTTGGAAATATTCGAATTTTTCAATTTCACTTTCTCAACTCCACCATAAGGCTGGCCTAACACAAGCAATGACAGAAAGCAAAAGAATGCTGAATTGATAAATTTCATAAGACTGTAGTTTGAAGAACCAAAGTAAGGAATATTTCTGAAATGACACAAGGGAATTGGGAACTAGGCGTTAGGAACTAGAGACAGGCATTAGAGATAGGCATTAGAGACTTGGAACTAGATAAAAGAAAGTAAAAAACTAATTACAGAGATTTTTGAGAAGACTCGCTTTCCTCTGTGCTCAATATGTTAAAACTTACTTCGTGAAGCGCTTCCCGAATTCGACCAACATCGTGGTGATATCCTGATATTCAACAAAACTAAGTTCTTCGTAAGTATCAAAAATATCATGGTAATGCTTGTTTGGTCCCATCGTATAAATGAAAAATGCAGGGACATTGAATTGGGTGAACCAGTAATGATCAGAATTAGCAGCAGGACCTCTTGACTTCACTTGCGTCAATAATTGTTTTTCTTTATTGATTTCTTGCAATAAGGCAAACTGTTTTTCAAATAAGGTCGCATTCACAACTGTTACGCCTTCCTCACCGCTTCCCATAATATCAAGGTTCAGTAAGAAAGACATTTTCTTCAGTTTGAATGTTGGATTTTCCACAAAATGCTTTGACCCAACTAATCCAGCTTCTTCGCCTGCAAAAGCGATGAACAGGACATTATAATCAACTGGATTCTTTTTAAAATATGCTGCCATAGATAATAGCATGGCTGTACCAGATGCATTGTCATTTGCGCCTGGGAAATAAGTGTTCGTTCCCATTCGACCTAAATGATCATAATGCGCTGTATAAACAATCGTCTTTTTTGATTTTTTCTTCGCAGGTAAATAGGCAATCACATTTCTAGAAGCGTATTCTTCAATCAATTTTGCTTCAATGGCAATGTGAATTTCTTTGTCAAACTGCATCGCTGTATTGCGAATAAGAATCAAGGGAAATTTTGTTTGTTCATGTCCAACCGACCAAGTGAATTTTTCTGAAGTCACATGAATTACAGGAAGTAATCCCGCTACCTCAATTGGAAGACTGCGTAATTTTTTCAAGGTATCGTCTGAGGCACCAGCGAAATCAAAGGCCACAGAATTGTAAACACTACTGTTAATGACTGATTTGATCTCAGCAATTAATTTATCATTATTTAAGGCAGTTTCAATCGATATGCGTTTAGGATTGAGTGCTCTTTTATCGCCACATGATGATGGATCAACTATAAAATCAGTCCCTGGAATTAAAACTGTCTGATCGATTCGAACCAGCATCGCTCCAGGAAAAGTATTTACGGTATGACTAAACCCTTGAAAATAGGTTTTCTTGATAGGCTTAACACCTAATTTTTGAAACTCTGCAGCCAAAAATTCAGAAGCGATTGAATCTCCTTTGTTGACATACCCGCGACCATGAAATTCGGAAGAACATAAAGTCTGCGTAATCCGTTTTACCTCCTCAATTTGTCCAAAACTAATAAGTTGGATATATAGAGTCGATAAAAGAAGAATATTACGCATAGCGGCGTTGAATTTTAGTTAAGAAGTCGGTTACTGTTTCACTGTCTTTTTCCCAATTGTATTGAATGGCAAAATTTGCTGCTTGTCTAAAAGCATCATCATGGCTCGAAAGATTGTCAATTATTTTAATTGCGTCGGCGAAAGATTCGCTTGAGCCATCAAATAATTCATTGATAAATTGCAAACGCTCGTTCAATCCAAAAGAACCAACTAATGTTTCAATTTTTGGAAGTTGGAAACCAGTTGCTGCTTGTTTTACTTCTTTCGCAAATTTTGCTGCTAAAGCATCAACTTCAGCGGGTGAATGTGAAATTTTGACTTCCTCTATTATCGTTTTTTCTTCAATTACACCATTGTTTTCAGAAATAGAATGTGATATTGAAATATGTTCCTCCTCCTCTTCTTTCAATTCAGTTTCAATCACTGCGTTAAGAGGCTCTTCGAATAAACTAAAATCAAATGCAGTGAGTTCTTCTTCCTGAATTTCTTCAATTGTCTCAACCACTGGTTCTTCTGCCACAATCGTTTCTGGTTCTGGTTTATCAAGCTCAACTTTTTCTTCGATAACTTCCACTTCATCCTTAACACCAAATACTTTTTCTTCGAAAGCTTTGTATTGTAAAATCACACTTCTTTCATATAAGTCGCGGCTTGCCACAACTAACTCATCCAATTCTTCGGGTGACAGTTTTTGCGATGCCAATTTTTTGGTTAAAACCTCTATTGTTTTAATTCGACCTTCGAATGATGTAAGATGTGTCATAGTACTTGAATGATTTTTTCAACATAAACCCAAAGTTGCTAACGTTGTTTTTGATTGCAACAACTAAATAGCGACTTTAGCAGTGTAAAGTTACCAAGAAGAAGAATGGCTAGTAACCAAAGGTGAATAAAATTCTCTTCGATGCAATGTTAATAACCCAAATCAAACAAATAACTTATGTTTTTAGAACAATTCCCAGGTGAAGGAAGGCAGCACGGTTGGATAGAAGTCGTTTGTGGATCCATGTTTTCAGGGAAAACTGAAGAACTTATACGTCGAATGCGTCGCGCTGAATTTGCAAACCAACGAATGGTTTTGTTCAAACCACAAATTGATAATCGTTACAGCGAAGAAAATGTGGTGAGTCACCAAGGTAGCTCATTAAAGGCGATAGTGGTGAACGATTCAAGTGAAATTTTAGCCACATGGAGAAATGAACTTGTTGTAGCAATAGATGAAGCTCAATTCTTTGATTTTGGAATTGTTGAAGTTTGCAATACGCTTGCAGCAAAAGGAGTTCGTGTAATTCTCGCTGGACTTGACATGGATTATCTAGGTGTGCCTTTTGGTCCAATGCCCCAATTATTATCTATCGCAGAATATGTTACAAAAGTTCATGCCATTTGCGTTTCTTGTGGTAACTTAGCTCAGTTTTCGCATCGTACAGCAGATGAAAAAGACCAGGTACTCGTTGGTGCTGTGGAGAAATACAAACCCCTCTGTCGTGCGTGCTACAATAAAATAGCACATTGAATTTACAACTGACACATAAAGATCTCGAACAACAACTTGGAGGACAATTCACAGGAGTTGACGATAAAACTGTGTTTAAAAATATCGCTTACGATACAAGAAATATCGTTGACGGCGTAAATACACTATTTTTTGCTTTAACGGGTGAATTTCGAGATGGACATTCCTTTATTCAACATGCCTACGAAAAAGGAGTTCGTTGTTTTATCATCTCAAAAAAAATAGATACAGCTAATTATAAAGAGGCAGCTTTTTACAGAGTGACAGATACTCTTTTTGCATTGCAAGAATTGGCTGCTCATCACCGTAAAAAATTCAATTACCCGTTAATCGCTATCACCGGAAGTGCAGGTAAAACTACCGTTAAGGAATGGATATATCATTTGATTAGTCCCGAACTAAAAGTAATTCGATCTCCTAAAAGTTTTAACTCTCAATTGGGCGTTGCATTATCCTTACTTGAGTTGACCGAAAACTGCGATGTTGCTTTAATTGAAGTGGGGATATCCAAAGTTGGTGAGATGGAACGTTTATTACAAATCGTACAACCAACTATTGGAGTTTTTACTTCTTTTGGTCGGGCTCATGAAGAAAATTTTATAAGTTCAGAGCAGCATTTGAATGAAAAATTACAACTATTTTCCTCAGTAAAAAAGACATTTTACCCTTCCTCAATTGCTCTCTCAATTAATCAACAAAGACAAATAAACGGCATTCAATTATCAGCGAGTTCCTTTCAAAAAGAACTTAAGTTGCTGCCATTTAACGATCAAGCAAGTATTAACAATGCTCTAATGGCAATTGGAGTAGCTCATTATTTACTTGGGGAAAAAACAAGATTTGAGGACAAAATCATATCCTTATCTCGTTTAGCGATGCGCCTTGAATCGTTTGAAGGAATCAATGGGAATACGATTATCAACGATACCTACAATTTGGATTTGGATGCACTCATTCACTCACTCGAATATCAACTGCGCTTAGCGGGAACTAGAAAACGCGTTGTAGTGATTGGATTGGACAAAGAAAATAGTTCGAAGAAATCCCAAATTGAGGAGATTGTTGCGCCATTTAAACCAGATCAGCTTCTATTTATTCATCCACCTGCGCTTCTTGAAGAACAGTTCATTGATACCGTTGTGTTAATAAAAGGTTCGCGAAAAGCAGATATGCAGCGCTATGCACGATCATTCCGTTTGAAAAATCACACTACTTATGTGGAAGTTAATTTGAGTGCGGTTCGACATAATCTAGCTGTTTTAAAGTCTGGTTTATTGCCTTCTACAAAAATATTGGCAATGGTAAAAGCACAATCCTATGGTTCTGGCTTAGAGAAAATGGGAGCTTATTTGGAGAATCAAGGAATTGACTATTTAGGTGTTGCCTATGCGGATGAAGGAGTCGAATTACGCAAACACGGCATTCAACTTCCAATTTTAGTCATGAATACGGAGGAAGATGGTTTTGAGGATTGTATTCTGAACAATTTAGAACCTGCAATTTTTACCTTAAAGCAGCTGGATAGCTTTATAAAAGAATTGATTTTTCATGGAAAAACACACTACCCAATCCATTTGAAATTAGATACTGGCATGAAGCGCTTAGGTTTCGAAATGACCGATATTCCGAAGGTTTGTGATATGTTGAAAGTACAACCTGAAGTATATGTAAAGAGTGTTTATTCTCATTTAGCAGATTCAGATAATCGTCGCGATAAACGTTTTACAGAGCATCAAATTGCTCATTTCAAAAATGCGGTTTGTTATATTGAAAATAGATTGAATTATCAATTTCTGAGTCATCTATTGAATTCAGAAGGAATAAGCAATTACCCAGATGCTCAATTTGATATGGTGCGGGTTGGAATTGGCATGTATGGCCTTTCTACCAATCCAGTAATCAAACGTAAACTTGTCCCAGTAGTATATTGGTATAGCGCTATTTCACAAATCAAGAGCATTAAAAAAGGCGAGAGTGTCGGTTACAGTCGAACATTTATTGCCAAAGAGGAAATGAAAATTGCGATTATACCTGTAGGTTATGCTGATGGTTTTAGACGCAGTTTAAGCAATGGAAAAGGTAGTGTTTACATCAATGGAAAAGCATGTGAAACTGTTGGTCGTGTTTGTATGGACATGATCATGGTAGATGTATCTAAATCAAAAGCAATCGAAGGAGATTTAGTAGAAATCATTGGTTCACATCAGACTATTGAGAAATTTGCGGAGGCAAATGACACAATTCCTTATGAAGTATTGACTTCTATTTCAAAACGGGTTCATCGCGTTTATTCGGAAGAGTAATTTCAAAGAATAAATAGAAACAAAAAGGGCGAAACTGAATCAGTTTCGCCCTTTCTATTTTTTTTATTAACTAGTTATTTAATGCTTCAGCACCACCAACAATTTCTAAGATTTCATTCGTAATTGCTGCTTGACGAGCTTTATTGTAACTCAATTTCAAACTTTTTTGAAGTTCCTTCGCGTTATCAGTTGCTTTGTGCATTGCCGTCATACGTGCGCCATGTTCTGATGCATTAGAATCTAACAACGACTTAAACAATTGTATCTTCAATGATTTTGGAATCAACTCTTCAACGATTTCTGTTTTAGTAGGTTCAAAGATGTAATCTCCCGTTGCTTTATCACCTATTTGTGCAGTTGGCACAATTGGCAATAATTGCTCAGTCATAACGACTTGAGTGGCAGCATTCACAAATTTATTGTAAACCACAACTACTTTGTCGAATTCCTTCGCAGCAAAACGATTCATTAACTCATTTGCGATAGTTGAGACATTCTCGAAATTCAATGCAGCAAAAATATCTTCTACCGGAGCTAATTCGTCATTGATATAATACATATCAGAACGCTTGTAAGCATCTTTGATCTTCTTACCTAAACATAAAACGTGTGTTTGAACACCAGTATAATCCTCATTCACCAATACATTCACTCGTTTAATAATATTATTGTTGAATCCACCACATAAACCACGATTTGAAGTAATACCAACAATTAGTACATTCTTCACTTCACGGCTATCTGAAAATGCATTCTCTGAAAGATCAAGTGTAGCACTAAGGTTGCTTAGTATTTCTTGTAACTTCTCAGAATATGGGCGCATTTGCGTAATAGCATCCTGAGCACGCTTCAACTTCGCTGCAGAAACCATCTTCATTGCTGAAGTGATCTGCATTGTTGAACCGACTGAAGTAATTCTATTACGTATTTCTTTTAAACTTGCCATTTCAAATGAATTATGAATTATGAATTATGAACTAGTTCCCCAATTCATAATTCTCAATTCTTAATTTATAATTCTATCAGTATTTATCAGCTAATTCTTTTGCAACCTTTGTCAAGGTGTCAGTAATCTCATCTGTATATTTACCAGCTCTTAAAGCAACCAATACATCGGCATGTTTTGCTTCCAAGAAATTCAAGAATTCTTTTTCAAATTCTTTCACTTTTGAAACTGGTACACGTTGCATTAATCCTTTTGTTCCAACGAAAATGATTGCAATTTGCTTTTCAACTGACATTGGATCTCCATCTTTTTGCTTCAAGATTTCCACGTTACGTGCTCCTTTATCTAGTACTGCTTTCGTTGCAGCATCCAAATCAGAACCAAATTTAGCGAACGCTTCCAACTCACGGTATTGCGCTTGATCCAATTTCAATGTACCAGCAACTTTCTTCATCGATTTGATTTGAGCGTTACCACCTACACGTGATACAGAGATACCAACGTTAATCGCCGGACGAATACCTGCATTGAATAAGTCACCTTCCAAGAAAATCTGACCATCCGTAATCGAAATTACGTTTGTTGGGATATAGGCAGATACGTCACCCGCTTGTGTTTCAATAATTGGCAAAGCCGTTAATGAACCACCACCTTTAACAATTCCTTTCAATGATTCTGGTAAATCGTTCATTTGAGAAGCAATTTTATCATCAGCGATGATTTTTGCCGCTCTTTCCAATAAACGCGAGTGAAGGTAGAATACGTCACCTGGGTAAGCCTCACGACCTGGAGGACGACGTAATAATAGAGAAACCTCACGGTAAGCTACCGCTTGTTTCGATAAATCATCATAAATAATCAAAGCCGGACGTCCTGAATCACGGAAGAACTCACCAATTGCTGCACCCGTCATCGGAGCGTAAAATTGCATTGGAGCTGGATCAGAAGCATTTGCTGCAACGATAACTGTATATGCCATTGCACCAGCATCTTCTAATTTCTTAACAATTCCTGCAACCGTTGAACCTTTTTGTCCAATAGCAACATAGATACAGAAAACAGGTTCTCCTCTATCGAAAAACTCACGTTGGTTAATAATTGTATCAATCGCTACAGTAGTTTTACCTGTTTGACGGTCACCAATGATTAACTCACGTTGTCCACGACCGATTGGAATCATCGCATCAACCGCTTTAATTCCTGTTTGAAGGGGTTCAGTAACTGGTTGACGGAAGATAACTCCCGGTGCTTTACGCTCAATTGGCATTTCGTATAATTGTCCAGCAATTGGACCTTTACCGTCAATCGGGTTACCCAATGTATCAACTACACGACCAACCATTCCTTCACCAACTTGAACAGATGCAATACGACCAAGACGTTTTACAGTGTCACCTTCTTTTACTTGAGAAGATCGTCCAAGTAATACAGCTCCAACGTTATCTTCTTCAAGGTTCAATGCAATTCCTTGCAAAGCACCATCAAATTCGATCAACTCACCGTATTGAACACCTTTCAATCCGTAAATACGTGCGATACCATCTCCTACTTGAAGAACAGTACCTACTTCTTGAAGTTCAGCCTCAGAACGGAATCCTGATAACTGCTCTCTTAAAATTGCAGAAACTTCTGCTGGTTTTACATCTGCCATGTTGTTCTTTATTTAATATTGAGAAAAGCTTAAAGTTTTGATTTTTATCAAACGCTTTGCTTTTTCCTCTCCTATCTTGTTAAACGTTGTTTTAAATTATTTAATTGACTTGCAACTGAAGCATCAATTTGCATATCGCCCATTCGAACCATAAATCCACCGATCAAATCTGCATCAATTACTTCACTTACCTCCAATTCACCTTTTACGCTTGCGTTGATTTTGTTCAAAATACTTTCTCTCGTAGCATTGTTTAATGGTGCAGCTGAAACAATAGTAATTGGAACAATTCCTTTGTATTCTTTTAATTGTGCATCAAAAGAAAAAGCGATTTCAGGAAGTAAAAATTCTCTTCTATTAGTTGCTACTTGTTTAATAAATAGCATCGTAAGGTCTTCGAATTGACCGAAAATTTCTTGAAAAATTGATATTTTCTTAGAACTGTTGATTACTGGAGACTTTAAGAAGGTAACAAATTCAGTTGTTTCTTTACTTGTTTCCAATAAATAGTTCATGTCAGCAGCAACTGAATCCAACTTATTGGTTTCAATCGCTAATTCAAGTAATGCTTTCGCATATCTGGATGCTGCCTTCGTTCCTTTCATCTTTGTTTTTAATTCAAGTTGATGTCAGTAGCTAATTTCTCAGCCAATGCTTTTTGTTTGTCATCGCTTGACAACTCACCACGAACGATTTTTTCAGCGATTTCAATTGAGAAAGCAGCAACTTGTGTTTTCAATTCAGCAATTGCAGCACCTTTTTCTGTTTCGATAGCTTGACGAGCAGCAGAAATTACTTTCTCAGCTTCTGATTTCGCTACAACCTTAGCATCTTCAATCATTTTGGTTGCAGTTTCTTTCGCGTCTTTTACGATTGCGTCTCTATCTGCTTTAGCTTCTTTCAACAAATTCTCATTTGCCGCTTGCATCGCTTTCATTTCAGCCTGCGTTTTTACAGCAAGTTCCAATGATTCAGAAATCTTTTGTTCACGCTCATTAACTGAACTTAAAATTGGTTTCCAAATAAACTTTGTTAAAACAAATAACAAACAAATAAAAACCAAGGCCATCCAAAACAACAGACCAAATTCTGGTAATATCAAATCCATTTTATTCTTTTTTAAACATTTAAAATAAACCCATGTATTAACCAACCGTTAATACATGGGAATCTTAATTACTTCGCTCCTCCAAGTAGACCTACTACCACACCGAAAAGCGCAACACCTTCGATTAACGCAGCTGCGATAATCATCGTTGTTGTAATTTTACCTGAAGCTTCTGGTTGACGTGCGATCGCGTCCATTGCTGAACCACCGATACGACCAATACCTAATCCTGCGCCTAAAACTGCAAGACCTGCTCCGATTGCTGCTATACTTCCGTACATAACTATGTATATTAAAAAGTTACTAATTAATTAATGGTGACTTTCTTCCACAGCTCCTCCTATGAACAATGCCGAAAGCATCGCAAATAAGTAAGCTTGTAAAAAAGCAACTAAAAGTTCTAGCACCGAAATAAACAATGCCATTGGAACCGACAAGGCTCCCCATGCAGCATTTTTATTTATAAAGATAATAGATACTAATGCCAAAACAATGATGTGACCTGCTGTCATGTTTGCAAATAAACGAATCATTAAGGCAAAAGGCTTTGTTAAAATTCCAACCAATTCAATTGGAATCATGATTGGTAATAATGCTACTGGCACACCTGGTGTTGCAAAAATGTGCTTCCAATAATTTTTATTAGAAGATGCCAATGTTACAACCAATGTACAAATTGCTAAAAACAAAGTAATAGAGATATTACCCGTTAGGTTTGCCCCACCTGGAAGAATAGGCACCAATCCCAAAAGGTTATTGAAGAATATAAAAAAGAAAATTGTCAACAAATAAGGAACGTACTTTTTGTACTTATGCTCTCCAATATTAGATTTAGCAACATCATCTCTAACCATAACAATTAATGGTTCTAAAAATTTAGCTAAACCTTTCGGAGCAACTGCTCCGTTTTTCTTGTAGAAACGCGCAACAGAAGACATGATTATTAAAATAAAAATAGCTCCGAAAAATAAAGAAAGAACATTTTTAGTAATAGAAAAATCAAGAATCTTTACGTTTCCATGAACATGACCATCTTCAATTGTCAATGTGCCTTCGTTCAATTTATAGATTTTTTCATGAAACAATCCATAACCTTCTGCAGGACCAGCGCCAGCTATAAACTCAACATCTAAACCTGTTTTGTGATCTTTTACTGCTACTATCGAGCCATGGTAAAAATGAGAAGATGAAAAGGTCTTTAACCCTCCGTCTATTAAAATGATTGGAAGATAGATTGAAGTCCCTCCATGTTCTGGACCCCAAAGATGCCACTCATGAGCGTCCTTGATATGGTGCATAATCATACCATTTACATCAAATTCTTTTTCTTCCGATTTGCCTTCATGTTGACCAGCCGATGAAGATGCGTTTGCAAAATTCACTAAGAAGATTGCAAAAAGAGCTAAAATTAACGATTTCATTATCTTTTTTGGAGCCATTATATGTGTCATTCCTTAAAAAATGCATTAAAATTTGGCGCAAAGTTAGGTAAACTTTCTAAAGAAACAATTGAAAATGGAAGAAATAAAATTAATTATTTAAATAATGTAAGTCTCAAGTTATTTCGGCAGAAAAAATACCAAAATTCACTATTTAAACACTTTTGTTCTTAACGGTGATAAGCAGATAGGATTGAATGCCAAGAAGGGTACAAAACAACCCCAACAAATGAAATCCAACCAAACGGAAGTCCAACATTCTAGTTAATACGACAAATCCAACCAAACCAAATACTAAAAGCATTTGAACGGTTGTAAGCAACAGAAATTTAATTGCAAGTTGCTCCGCATCTCTGTCAAGACTACCTGCAATAATCAAAACCCCTATGGCAAAAAGAATAAAGATTGATGCAAGAACTAAAAGCAAGCCGTCCGAGTGCAAAGGAATTACATTCGTTATTTCCAACAAAAAGTAGATTGCTAAAACTGCCAGCATTGCAGTAAAAAACTGCTTAGAATAAATTCTACTTCTTTTCATCTTCTTTACTCATTTGAATTACCTCTTTAATTACCAAGACCAGCGAAACTATCACTCCAAAAAGTGAAAGACCTAAAGTCCACCAAACTATTTTATTATGATATTGCCCATCTAAATAGGTTCCCAGCCATGTGAAAAGAGCGATGATCACTCCCATTTGAATACCTAATGAGGAAAAACGTGCAAATTTGGAAATCTTCTTATTATCGTTGTCGCTCATGTGACCTTAGTAGACAACATTTTCATTTGACTGCGCGTTGATTGCTGATGTTCCAGAAAAACTCGAATTCATTTTACATGCACCAACAAAAACAGCACCCTCTTCTATGTGAAGTTTACCCGTAACAATATCACCATGAACTTTTGCTTGTTCACGCAAAATCAATAAATTTTCAATCGTCAATTTACCTTCAATTGTGCCCTCAATATCTGCTTCAAGACAAGTAAGGTTTCCTCTCAAAATACCAGCTTCTCCAATCACAACTTTAGAAGATGTAGAAATATTTCCTTGGATTTCGCCATCGATTCGCAAATTTGATTCAGAAAAAACGTCTCCAATAATTTTAGTTCCTTCCACCAATCTATTGAGTCTATCAGGACTTTCAAATTGGACTTTTTCCTTTCGTTTCAACATATCAATAATATTCTTCTAGGAAAATTTCGTATTCTGCTAAATTCCTTGTTTCGAACAAGGTACGCATATTGTCTTGAGTAATTACTAATGTTTTTGCTTTTTGCAAGTCCAGTAAGTGCTTACGCGTCGCTTTATAAACACGCTCAAACTCTTTGGCCTTCATATCATCTTTGAAATCTTGCACTAAAATCACACTTTGATCATCACCATAAATCTTAGTACTCACCTTCAACTTTTCTCGGCTAAAGAATTCTTTTGTAAAATCTGAAACTTTTGTTTTTGCAAGACCAGAATTTTCAGTTTTATCTAGGAAGATAATAACCCAATGTTCCGCTTTATCATTGTATGTATAAATTGACTTTTTATTAAAGTCTACTTCAATATTTTTAGAATAACCATTATTAATGATTGCAATCATTTCTTGAGCACGTTTCGATTCATCTGTAGCAGGATATTCTGCCACAAGCTGATTTAAAACTGGAAGTAATAAGGTTTTATCTGCATTCATTTGTCCCATGCACATTGCTTTCAACAACATATATTTGGCACGATAAGGATTTTCTTTCTCACTGGTGATAACTGTTTCTGCTTTGGACAGAACAGGATAGTAAACCCCACGATTATACCGTTCTAAAACGGTCACATAATCTTGCACAGCCAATGCCTCCATTTCTTTTCGTTTGACGAAGAAATTTGGATCTCGCAAGTAGTTCGCATAATCAGAATTTGTGTAATTAGCTAAAATATGGTCTTTTTCGACAGTTGCAGCATCTGTTCCTTCTTGCATTTTATACAATTGGTAAGATGAAGACATATCTGTCTCACAAATCAATTCTTTCGTTCGAACTGCTTTAAACTGTTTTTTTGCAAGCTCAGGTTCGTTCAATTGCTCCTTGTAAATAATACCTGACACATACAATGCATCTAATAAACGATCAGTGGAAACCAACATTGCAGAATCGCTTAGAGGAACATTTGCCAATAACATTTCTACTGTTAATGAATCCTTTTCCACAACTTCTTCAACGACAACGGCAGAATCACCTTCTGGCACTACTATTATAAAACTAGTTTTATCTGTTCGTCTCCAGTCGTCTTCATTTTCTCTCGATCCCCACAACTTCTTAAATTCATCATAACCTTCTGTTCGCGTTTTTGGGTTATTGAAATACCATTTATTTCCATTCCCACTATTTTGAACGAAATTGTTTTGATTATCTTGTAATTCACGTAAACGCTTTGCATCAGCTTCCTTTCTGCGCTTTTCGTCTTCCTTAATTTGATTAATAACTTTCTCAATAAAAGCGACTCGATCATCTTCAGACATTTTTGCAATTCGTTGAACACTATCTTCATAATATGCAGTTTCGACTGCAACAACAAGGTCAGCCAATTTTGCTGCCTTATTTCGAATTGCTTCTGCGTTTGGATAATTATCAGTGATTACTTTAGAACAAGAGTCGTAATATTTTTGGGCGCTAACATAATTCCTTTCGGAATAACTTAAATTACCCAATCGTTCGTATGACATCCCTTTTTGACGATTGTTTGTAGTAGAATAAAAAGCAGAAAATGTTAAGTATTCTTTTGTTTTTGGTGTATTCCCTTTTTGCATTTCTATGTCAGCCAATGCATAATAAATCTGATCTTTAAATTCAGCATTCTTCGCATCACGCAACATTTTTTGCAATTCCTTTTCAACTTTTTCATCACCACCCATAAAGGCTCTTTTCAAACGAGCATTAAAACTCATTTCGTAAGGGGCATTGTATTTTAAAACTTTCGTGTAATGTGTTTTCGCTTCTGTATTATTTCCAATAGACTCATACAATTGGGCCATCACATAAAGAACTCGTGCTTTATCTGTGGATTTCTTGGCAAACTCCAAAGAAGTTATGAGATGTGCAATTGCTTTATCGGTTTCACCTTTTCTTAATGAAAGTTCCGCTTTTGTTTTGTGTAAATCAAAGAGCATTTTCTTAGGGACTTCTGCAGGCTCAGGTTCCTTAGACTTTTTACTTTTCTTTTTCGCTTTTGGTTCCTTTACCTTAGAATTTTGCTGCTCTAACGCTTTATCGATGTTGGCAATATTAAAACCGGCTTCAGTGTATTTTCCTAATTCAATATTCGTTTTCGCCATCCACAATTCAGCAACAAAAATGGAAGGATCATTTGAATAGAATTTCTTAACGAACAAGAAATTCTTCATTGCGCCATCATATTCTCTTCTATAAAATTGTGCTTGTCCAATCGTTATCCAATTCTCATCAATCCATTCGTTGTGTTCTTCTTTCTTTTGAGCTGGCTTATCGTTGCTTGGCATACTATGCTTCTGAATCACCTTCGTGCATTTCACAATCGCAGTATCGATAGCAGGATACATTCCAATTACCTCCTCCTTATTAGGTAAAGGATCAATAGGTAGAATGTTATAAAAATCTTCTTTCAAAGACGTTTTATACGTACCCATAGATTGACGAAGCAATTCAGTTGCGTTGAAATAACCGTTGTAATGCGCGGTCATACCATGATAACTTCGACTCACCAAAGTATTTTTTTCAGTTGAACAAGCCGCAATTACTAGCAGTAATCCAAAAAGAAATAAATAAGTTAAACGATTAATCATTTTTGTATTAAAAGCGTTACTGACTCAACAATAACTCATTATCATCAAATTTATTTTAAATCTAACAAACTATGACGAAACTCTAAGCAATGTTTGTGAAAACTTGCTGAATATCATCGTCATCTTCGATCTTATCCAACATTTTTTCAACGTCATTCATTTGCTCATCTGTTAAATCAATTGGGGAAGTAGGAATGCGTTGTAAATTCGATTTTTGCACCTCGATATTTAAATCTTCCAAAGCTTTTGCAATCGTTCCAAATGAAGTATAATCTCCGTAAACAAATACTTTATCTTCAACAACTTCAATTTCTTCACAACCAGCATCAATGAGTTCCAATTCCAGTTCATCAGCATCAATTGAATCTGTTTTTAGGATTTCAAAAACCGATTTTCTATTAAACATGAATTCAAGTGAACCGTTTGGAACCACACTTCCTCCTGCTTTATTGAAATAGGACTTCACATTCGCGACGGTTCTCGTTGGATTATCTGTAGCACACTCCACCATTACTAAAACGCCATGTGGACCTTTACCTTCGTAGATGACTTCAGTAAATGAACTAATATCTTTCTGAGTTGCACGTTTAACAGCTGCTTCGATATTGTCTTTCGGCATATTCTCAGCTTTTGCATTTTGAATAGCCGTTCGCAATTTGGCATTTGTAGAAGGGTCATCTCCACCTTCCTTCGCAGCCATAGTAATGGCTTTGCCCAATTTTGGAAACAATTTGGACATTTTGTCCCATCTCTTTTCTTTCGCTGCTCGACGATATTCAAACGCTCTTCCCATGATTTTGTGTGTTTTGTAGCGCAAAAATAATTTTTTTACTGATGAAATTCATATCATTTTCACCTTTGTTTACTTTTCTTTTCAGAATCGTTGTGTAAAATTTAACAATCACCCGTCTAAAATAAACACCTTTTAACACCTAGATGTAATTATTCAATCAGTACATTTGTCCCTTCAGGTTAAGCATATGAAAACAATACTCATTTTAGGAGCAGGACTATCAGCATCCTCTTTGATACGATACCTCCTTGAAAATTCTACAATTTACAATTGGAAACTGCGCATTGTTGATCAGGACATTGAGATGGTAAATCGAAAAATTGGAGGTCACCCCAACGGAATGGCGCTCTCATTTAACGCTCTTGATGCGAATGAGCGAAGACCAGAAATCAGTGCTGCTGATTTGGTTATCTCCATGCTGCCCGCGCGCTTTCATGTAGAAGTTGCGCGAGATTGTATCAATTTCAAGACAAATTTGATTACCCCTTCCTACATTTCTGCTGAAATGGCTGAATTAGATGAGGCAGCGAAAGACGCAGGCATTGTTATCATGAACGAAATTGGTGTTGATCCTGGAATTGATCACATGAGTGCAATGAAAATCATTCACGCCATTCAAGATAAGGGAGGAAAGGTTACTTCATTCAAATCATTTTGTGGTGGACTTATCGCCCCTGAAAGTGACGACAATCCATGGAATTATAAATTTACTTGGAATCCAAGAAATGTTGTTTTAGCTGGACAAGGCGGTGCATCTTGCTTTTTAGACCACAAGGAATACAAATACATCCCATATAACCGACTATTTAGTCGACTTGCTAAAATTGATATTGAAGGATACGGAGCGTTTGAAGGTTATGCAAATAGGGATTCACTTTCATACAGACGTACTTATGGAATTGATGATGTTCCAACAATTTATCGAGGTACACTTCGAAGACCCGATTACTGTCAAGCTTGGAATGTATTTATCGAATTAGGAATGACCGATGATTCCTATAAAATGGAAAACTCGGAAACCTTGACTCCACGATCATTCTTAAATGCTTACTTACCTTATCATTTAAGTCGATCAGTTGAAGATAAACTAAAAGATTTCTTGAGAGAGGATAGAATTCACCTTTTCGAAAAATTTGAATGGTTAGGTTTATTTGAAAAAGATGAACCGATTGGCGTGCATGATGCTTCACCTGCTCAAATGCTCGAAAAAATCTTGGTTAATAAGTGGAAATTAGGAAAGGAAGACAAAGACATGTTGGTAATGTACCACGAATTTGAATATGAATTTGAGGAACAAAACTACTCAATTACTGCCTCCATGGTTAATATTGGTGAAGATCAGATGTATACTTCCATGGCAAACACTGTTGGTTTACCTGTTGCTATTGCTTCCAAAATGATTCTGAATGGCGACCTGAAAACTACAGGGGTTACTTTACCAATTCAACCCGAAGTATACAACCCAATTCTTGAAGAATTAGAAAGTTTTGATATTCGTTTTGTGGAATTAGAAACACAATTAGACTGTCTAATAACCAATAAGGACATTTTATAGAAAATCCATTATAAGGTTATCATTTCTATAAAGTATCTTTGTGCTTTCAATTAATTGTCGATGACGAAAGCAAAATATACCGTTACTGCCGCTTTGCCTTATGCAAACGGACCCCTTCACCTTGGTCACATCGCAGGTGTTTACTTACCCGCTGATATTTTTGTTCGTTTTCTTCGAATGAATCACCACGATGTTGCTTTCATTTGTGGAAGCGATGAACATGGAGCCGCAATTACCTTAAGAGCTAAAAAAGAAGGAATTACACCACAAGAAATTGTGGACAAATACAATGGTATTATTGGAACTGCCTTCAAGGATTTTAATATTTCTTTTGACATTTTTCACCGTACGTCTGCTGAAATTCACCACAAAACTTCTCAAGATTTCTTTTTGAAATTGTTTGAAAAAGGAAAATTCACGGAAGAGACATCAGAACAATACTACGACGAAGAATATCATCAATTTTTAGCTGACCGCTACATTACTGGGGAATGTCCAAAATGTCAAAACCCTAGTGCATACGGAGATCAATGTGAAAAATGCGGGTCTGATTTAAGCCCAACCGAATTAATTAATCCAGCATCAACCTTAAGCGGTAAAACACCCATTCTAAAAACAACCTCACATTGGTATTTGCCAATGGCGAATCACGAAGATTGGTTGAGAGGCTGGATCAAGGAAGGGAAATTAGATGGTATTCAACAACATGATCCTAAAGCTTGGAGAAACCAAGTGATTGGACAATGCATGTCATGGATTGATGGTGGTTTGCATTCACGTGCAATGACCCGTGATTTGGATTGGGGAGTAAAAGTTCCGCTCCCAAATGCTGATGGCAAAGTTTTATATGTGTGGTTAGATGCCCCAATTGGCTATATTTCTGCAACGAAGCAATGGGCTTTAGATAATAATAAAAACTGGGAAGATTATTGGACAGGTGATCGTAAATTGATCCATTTCATCGGAAAAGACAATATCGTTTTTCATGCCGTTATTTTCCCCATTTTATTGAAGGATCACGGTGATTTAATTCTTCCTGACAATGTTCCGGCATATGAATTTTTGAACTTGGAAGGTGATAAGTTTTCTACTTCACGCAATTGGGCTGTGTGGTTGCATGAATATCTGGCAGCTTACCCAGGAAAAGAAGATGAATTAAAATATGTGCTTACATCCATCGCTCCGGAAACGAAAGATTCTGAATTTACATGGAAAGAATACCAAACTCGTATAAATAGTGAGTTGGCTGATATTCTAGGGAATTTTGTCAATCGTGCATTAGTGTTGACACAAAAATATTACGAAGGAAAAGTTCCTGAAAAAGGGGAGTTGACAGCTTACGACAAGGAAGTTTTGGCCGAAATGAAAGCCATTCCTGAGCGAATCAGCAAATTAGTTTATGCTTACAAATTGCGTGATGCTCAAGCTGAAGCTATGAACTTAGCGCGACTGGGAAATAAGTATTTAGCCGATCAAGAACCTTGGAAATTGGTGAAAACCGATGAAAAACGTGTTGAAACCATTATGAATATTGCTTTGCAAATCACTGCAAACTTGAGCATTGTCTTGCAACCTTTCCTGCCATCTACTGCCGATAAATTATCGCATTTCTTGAATTTTAAAACAACCGATTGGATAGATGCAGGTAATCCGGATTTATTAAAAGCTGGATCAAAGTCCAATGAACCAACGATTCTTTTTCAAAAAATTGAGGACAGTTTGGTCGAAGCAGAAGTTACCAAATTACAAAGCACTAATGCTATTGAATCTGTTTACGAACCTCAAAAGGAAGCCATCAGTTTTGATGATTTCACAAAGTTAGATATTCGTTTAGGTACAATTTTAGAAGCTGAAAAAGTGGAAAAAGCCGATAAATTGCTAAAACTCACAGTTGATACTGGCATCGATAAAAGAATCATTGTTTCAGGAATCGCAGAACATTATTTACCTGAAGATGTTATAGGGAAAACAGTTCAAGTTTTGTTGAATTTAGCTCCTCGTAAAATCCGTGGAATTGAATCTCAAGGAATGATTTTAATGGCGGAAGATGCTGAAGGAAAATTAAGTTTCATGACACCTGAAAAAGGATTTGAAGCTGGCGGGGGTGTTAAATAAATTATAAACCCATTTGCCCAATCTTACACGATTATTTCAACCACCAACGACCGATAGATAGCACGAAATTGTAAAAAATTAAATACGTCTATAATGTCAACAAATGTTATTGAGTTAGAAATAACCCATTTAAGAAAAAGCCTGCAAAAGCATCCTTTGTATTCAAATCTTCATGATATAGCAGATATTCGGGTTTTTATGGAGAATCACGTATTTGCAGTTTGGGATTTTATGTCTTTACTAAAAGCATTACAAAAGGATTTAACCGGAGTGGAATTACCTTGGATGCCAAAAACTAATCCGGTACTAACGAGATTTATCAACGAGATTGTATTGGGTGAAGAAAGTGATGTGAATGAATGTGGGGAACCAAAAAGTCACTTCGAAATGTATATTGATGCGATGGATGAAGCAGGTGCCGATACAACAAAAATTAAGCGTTTCCTTGAATTAATCAAAAATGGCATCACCATAAACAATGCACTTAACGAACTTGAAATTGACCCTCGTGTTGCTAATTTTGTCAATTTTACTTTTTCTGTAATACAATCAAAAAAGGCGCATTTAATCGCATCAGCATTTACGTTTGGCCGTGAAGATATTATTCCAGATATGTTCTTTGGTATTCTTAATGAAGCCGATGCAGAAAATAAACTTTACATTAAGCTTAAGTATTACCTCGAACGACACATTGAGGTTGATGGCGGAGAACACGGTCCAATAGCCATGAAAATGATGACAGAACTTTGCGGTGAAGACATAGTAAAATGGGAAGAAGCAACTAAAATCGCAATAGAATCATTAGAAAAAAGAATTTCACTATGGGAGGCTATTAATTTTCAAATCGTGCAAAAAAGAGACGTAAATTATGCTGGTTAAACAAAAAATTAAATGCAAAATCTAATTGATACCAATCAACTTTCAACTTTTTTGGGGGAAGAAGAATTTATTTTAAAAACCCAACAACAAATAGTTAAAGATTTCTCAACTTTCAATTTAATATTTCCTGAAAATTTTGAAAATATAGCTTATTCAAAAGAAAGTATTGAGAGTTTAATTAGTGAGCAATTAGCTGAAATCATGAAAGAAGGAGAAACACGGCTGCTTCAACTTTTATATACCATTGATATTTCCGAAAAGCAGTTTTTAGAAATTACTACCGAACATAATTTTATTCAACTCTTAGCAGAAAAGATTCTTTTCCGAGAAGCTTATAAGGTGTTTTTGAGAGCAAAGTATAGTTGAAAACAAAAAACTTGGGACTAAAAAAATCATTTTTCAGTCCCAAGAATTGCAAATTTATTAATCCTGAACAATTATTTCTTGACCATTTTCGAGTAGAATGATTTTCTGTCTTTCTGTTCTAAAATTCTCATATTTTGCGCCATATCCTTCAACTGATACAGTGTATTTTTTGAAAATAATATAGTTTTTAAGCGTCGTTGTATAATTAGGATGAACTAAGACATCAAAATCCCTGCTTTGTTTGACGGTTTTCGGGAACTCCATCTGGTGCTGATAAACACTCTTTTAAATCTGAATTAGATCTTTACTATATGACCCTTTACTATTTTTAAAAGCTTTTAGCTTCACTATTTAATATCGGTGTCAATTCTTATGGGATACATTGAATAAAAGTTTAACGAATCAAATTAACATGCCCTGTCATTTCCTTCGCATCTTCATTTTGAAGGATGCCAAATTTTATATTCCAAGTATATACTCCATCCTGCGCAATCGTTCCATTATAAGAGCCATCCCAACCAATATCCGGATCAAGTGATTCAAAGATTATTTCACCCCAACGATTAAAAATTAGGAGTTGATAGTTGAATCGGTCAAATCCAGCTGTCATAATTGGTTTAAATGTATTATTCAAGACATCATTGTTTGGTGTGAAAGTGTTTGGAACATAAACCAACAATTCTTCAAGCACAACTACAGTATAGTATGCTGAGTCAACACAACCCACTTCATTATATGCATAAAGTGTAATAACATGACTTGCTGGTGTACCCTCGTATTCATGGATTGGATTGGTTGAAAGACTTGTGTTTCCATCACCAAAATCCCAAACATAAGTAGTTGCATAAACAGAGCCATTCACAAATTCAAAAACAGGATTTTCAGTTGGCATTGTGTCAGAAAGTGCGGTAAAACTAGCTACCGGTACCTCATACACACAAACCATATCGTTTTGAGTTGATGTATAACTGCAACCATTTGATGATGTCACAGTCAAACTTACATCAAAACAACCCGCTTGATCATACTCGTGATCAATCAATCCGTTTTGATTGGAATTACCTCCATCTCCAAAATCCCAAAACAATGATGTCCCTGCCGCATTGATGTTATCTGTAAATACAACATCATGAACAACACATCCTTCAGGTAAGTCAACTGAAAAATCAACTTCAGGTGATTGATTAAGGGTTACAGGTGAACTGAACACTGAAGTACACCCTGTAACTGGATTAACTCCTGTCAAATTGACTACATAAGTCCCGACTGTTCCATATACGTGAGATGGAGCGACAAGGTTGTCTGTATTTCCATCTCCAAAATCCCACGTAAAATCTAATCCTGGTTCAGAATTATTTACAAAGATCACAGGATCGAGGTTGCACAGAACTGATCCGTCAGTTGTAAAAGAAACAAGCGGTAATGGATTAACAAGTACAGATAGTGTTTCAGGACCAGCTGAACATCCTGTTATAGCATTCAACAATACGACATTGTAAGTCACTGTTTGACTTAATGAAGTATTATTAATGAGGATATCGTTTATTACTGATGAATTTTGCTGAGTCTGGGTCTCACCTATTACAGATGTATTATTTTGAGCAAACCAAGTAAAGCTAACCGGCTGATTTGACTGAAGTGTTATATTCAATTGTTCTTCCGAACAGATATCGACTGGCTGATTTAAAAGTTCCGGTAATGGATTAACAATAACAGTAATAGTGAAAATTGGACTTACACAACCATTCAAAGTGGAACTTGCGGATACAAAATAATTCACAACCTGAGGAATATTTGTCGGATTCACCAACACATCATTGATTTCAGAAGTCGTTTGTACGTTTACAGATTCACCATTCACAGCAGGATTATCTTGAGCAAACCAATTGAAATTAGCCGGGACATTGGCAACTAATGGTAGTTGAATATTTTCACCACTGCAAATTTCTGCATTTAAAGGACTAATCAAATCGAGAGGTGGACGAACCAGAACAGCTACAGTCTGAGGCTGACCTACGCAAGATCCATCAATTGAAACCGGGAAAACTGAATAAATAACTAACTGAGGGATTGGTGTGTTATTAATTAATAAATCACCGATAAATGAACCTTGTTGAGTTATTATAGATTCACCACTAACTTGCGGATTGTCTGTTGCAATCCATGTAAATTCAGCAGGCACATTAGTTGTTAATAAAATATTCACGGCACCGCCGCTACAAATCTCAGTTGACTCAGGACTTGTCACAACGATATCGGGTACAACGGTGACACTAAATGTTTGTGGCGAACCAATACAACCTTGTGGCACTGATGTTGGAATAACTTGGTAATTTACCTGTTGAATGGATGCTGAGTTGTTCAATAGTGTATTTGAGATCAATGAGGAAGTCTGTGGCAGCGTCGATTCACCAATTACATTCAAATTATCGGTTGCCGACCACGTAAACGAGCTATTCACACTAGCAGATAATGGAACAGTTACAGTTTCGCCATTACAAATCACCAGTGGTGAAAGAGCCGACATCTGAGGTGATGGATTAATTATAAATTGAAAGCCTGAATTCTGACCAGGACAAGTTATGCCATTGGATGTAAATAACGGTGTTACTGTAATTGTCCCAATTACAGTTGCAGACGAGTTATTTATGGTGTTGAAGGCATTAACATTGCCAAATCCATTCGCTGCCAAACCTATCGAGATCTCGGAATTTGACCAAGAATAAGATGTGCCAGTCCCTGTTATAGCAACTTCTGAAGTCAAATCACCATTACAATAGACCTGATCGTTGATTGCATTTACTACCGAACTTGGCAATACTGTTAAATTTAAAGATTGGATAGTACCTTGGCAAGTTACATTAGAAACAGTGTAAAATGGTATAAAGTTAATTACACTTGAATTGACAACTGAGTTAGAACTATTTACCGCGGTAAAGGCGGGAACGAAATTTATACCGTTTCCTATTAAACCCACCGTGGTATTCGAATTGGTCCAATTAAGCTCAGTAAAGGTTCCTGAAGGCACAAATTCATTGAAAGTACTTTGATTGCACAATGCGACAGGAGCAATTAGATCTATTGATGGAGTTGGAACTACCGTAATCTGAACTTGTTGCTGATTTCCGCTGCATGTTAATCCACCATTTACATATTGTGGCGTTACAGTTATCGTTCCCGTAAGAGGCGTTGTGCCACCATTCGTTGCTGTGAATGATACAATATTTCCATTACCCGATGCTGCCAAACCTATTCCAGGAGTCGTATTGACCCAACTATATGCCGTTCCCGTGCCAGTGAATACAATCGCTTGCGTTGATGATCCATTACAAACTACCTGATCCGACGGATCTGTCACCGTTGGTGTCGGATTAACCGTGATTGTGAAGCTCTGTGATGGACCTGAACAAGTAACTCCATTGAAACTGTATTCTGGAACAACAGTGATTGTTGCTGTAACAGGAACTATTCCATTGTTAACGGCTGTGAACGAAGCAACATTGCCTGTTCCAGTCGCTACGAGTCCAATTGTTGGATTACTATTCGTCCAACTGTAACTTGTTCCCGTTCCATTGAACACAACCGCTGCTGTTGGTGAACCATTGCATACAATAAGATCCTGCGGATCGACAACACTCGGCGTTGGATTTACTGTTAAAGCTATTGTCTGAACCACACCACTGCATGTAAGTCCTGAATTTGCGTATTGAGGTGTAACAGTAACTGTACCTGTTACAGGTGATACTGTCGTATTTGTCCCTGTAAATGAAGATATGTTTCCTGTACCATTCGATGAAAGTCCGATTGACGGTGTATTGTTTACCCAAGCATAACCAGTTCCTGTTCCCGTGAATTGAAGCGCCTGGAAGGAAGAAGCGTTACAAACTGTCTGATCCGGAAGGTCATTCACCGTTGGTATTGGATTCACGGTGATTGTAAAAGTCTGAGAAAGTCCTGGACAACTCGTGCTTCCTCCTGTAAAATCAGGATTCACCGTGATAGTAGCAACTACAGGTGTTAAACCCGTATTCTGAGCTGTAAATGATCCAATATTTCCCGTGCCACTTGCAGCAAGACCTATTCCAGGCGTGTTGTTTGTCCAGCTGTAGCTAGTTCCTGTTCCACTGAAATTCACAGAAGATGTGGCTACGTTGGCACATACAACCACATCTGATGGATCGGTCACTGAAGGCGTTGGATTAATAGTAATCGTAAATGTTTGTACCGGGCCATTGCAATTCAATCCTCCGCCACTAAATACCGGTGTAACTGTAATCGTTGCAGTTATTGGTGTAGTACCATTGTTGAC
>JBIIKG010000243.1:0-3927 GCA_044233275.1 Crocinitomicaceae bacterium
GAAATTCCGAAGTTAATACCAGTTAAGTGTATGGCTAAAATTCCTCCAATTAATGCAAAAGGCACATTGACTAATACTAGTCCAGCGTCCTTGAAATTTCCAAACAAAATGAATAGCAAGATAAAAATAGCAACAAGTGAAATGGGAACTACTTGCGCCAATGTTTGAGATGCGCGTACTTGATTTTCAAACTCACCTGTCCAAACAATTGAATAGTCTTTTGGTAATTTAATCTTTTCTTCTATGTTTTTTTGAGCCTCTGCAATTGTACTTCCCAAGTCTCTTTCTCGAACTGAAAATTTAACTCCAATAAACCGTTTATTATTGTCGCGGTATACAAATGCCGGTCCTGTGATGCGTTCAATGGAAGCAAATTCTCCCAATGGAATCATTGATCCATTAAAAGTGGGAACCATAAGTTTAAGAATTTGTTCTTCATTATCACGGAATTCTTTTGGATAGCGCAGTCGAATATCAAAGCGTGATTCACCTTCAAATTTTTCAGTAATTTCTTTACCTCCAACGGCCATTTCAACAATGTTTTGCGCATCTTTAACAGAGACACCATAAACAGCCATTTTCTGATTGTCAAGATGAATTTGAATTTCAGGTTGGCCTATGTTTCTTAGAATTCCAGCATCTTTTACACCTTTAACGTTTTTCATGTTGTTTAAAACAAGTGTAGATAAACTATCAAGAGTTTTCAGGTCTGGGCCAAAGATTTTAACAGCGTTATTTGCGTTCATTCCAGCCACTGCCTCGGCTACGTTGTCAATGATTGGTTGTGAATAATTGAAGTTGATACCAGGATATTTTTTCATTTTTTTATCCATTTCTCCAATAAGTTCATCTACTGTTAATCCACGCTTCCATTCTTCTTTGGGCTTTAGATTTACTTGCATTTGAACATAAAAAAAACCGCTTGGATCAGTTCCATCATTTGACCTACCTGTCTGTGAAAGCACCCCGTTTACTTCAGGGAATGTGTTCAATTCTTTCCGTAATTGATGTACTTTTTTTGTTGTTTCGTCCAATGACATACTCATCGGCATTTTGGCTTCAACCCATAAAGCACCTTCATTTAGCGTAGGTAAAAACTCTGTTCCCATCCATTTGGTCGAAAACAATGTACCAACTAAAATAAATAATGCAATGAGGAAAGACAACCGACGTCTCTTAAATGTCCATTCGAGTCCGTTTCCAAAAATGCGATTGAAAAAATTAACAAAGACGTTCTTTTTTTCGCGAACATTTTTCTTTAATAGAATTGCAGAGAGAACGGGAACCAATGTTAAGGTGAAAATCAAAGCACCTAATAATGCAAACCCAAGTGTATAGGCAAGTGGTGAAAACATTTTTCCCTCTACCTTTTGAAAAGCAAAAATTGGAAGTAGGGCAGTAATAATAATTAACTTAGAAAAGAAAACAGCCTTTCCCATTTCGACCCCTGTCTTCTTAATCATACCAAGTTTAGATGTTCGATTGAATTTCTCCATTCCTACTTTCTTCGCATAATGGTCGAGCATAACAAAGATTCCTTCAACCATAACCACGGCTCCATCTATAATGATTCCAAAATCGACTGCTCCGAGCGATAGTAAGTTTGCACTCATTCCTTTCATATACAAAAGAATAAATGCAAAAAGCAGAGCGAGTGGAATAACAATCGAGACAATAACTGTGGTTCGCCAATCTGCCATGAAGAACAAAACTATTAAGGTCACAAAGACAATACCTTCGACAAGATTTTTAGAAACTGTTTTTGTACAATATGCTATTAAGTTATCTCTGTCATAAAATGTTTCCATTTTTACATCCGACGGCAAAACATTTTCGTTCAGATCGTCAATTTTTTCTTTGACTAAAGCAAGTACTTGACTCGGATTTTCGCCCTTTCGCATGACGACAATTCCTTCCACAACATCATCATTCTCATCTAGTCCAACTTGACCCACACGCTGCGAACCGGTTATTTCAACTTTGGAACAATGCTTGACAAGCAGGGGAATGCCATTGAAGTTTTTGATGAGAATATTTTCAATATCCTCAACTGATTTTATTAAACCCAAACTTCGGACGACAAAAGCTTGTTCGTTTTCTACGACGACGTCACCACCAACATTTAAATTACTTTCTTCAACCGCATCAAAAACATCTTGGGATGTTATGCCATATTTGACAAGCATCGTTGGATCAGGTTGGATTTCATAGATTTTTTCTTGTCCACCGAATGCTACAACATCTGCAACTCCAGGAACCGCTCGCATTTGCTTGTCAATTGTCCAATTTTGAATTGTTAAAAGGTCAGTTGAACTTCTATTTTCACCTTTTAAAACATAACGGAAAATTTCACCAGTTGGACCATAAGGAGGTTGTACAACTGGATCAACTTGGCCGGGCAGTTTGACCATTCGTAGTTGATTATTGACTTGTTGCCTTGCAAAAAAGTCATCAACTCCATCTTCAAAAATCACTTTAATGATGGATAATCCGAACATTGTGATAGATCGAACATTGGTCTTCTTTTGAACTGAATTCATCGCAACTTCAATCGGAATTGAGACAAAACGTTCTACTTCTTCAGCACTTCTTCCTTTCCAATCTGTTACAATAATAATTTGAGTATTTGTAACATCTGGGAAAGCTTCAAGTGGTGTTTTCATGAAGCTGTAGACCCCAGCCACACTCAATAGTGCAACCATGAAGAAGATGAAACCACGATTTTTCAGAGAAAAACCGAGGATATTATTTATTAGCTTATTCATTCTTAAGATTTTTAAGTGTCAATGATTTTTCTGCTAAACACAGAAATACGCTTCGCTAAACAATTAATCGTTTAGGGCATCATAGATATAAAGTTGATTTTTAGTAATCACTTTTTCACCTTTTTTCAAACCTGATGAAATATATACTAATTCATCTGTCTCCCGGTAAACATCAACTTCCCTCGTTTCTATGTCAGTGTCGCTTTTGTATACTAATACAAAGTATTTGCTCTTATCAAAAATGAGAGCATCCTTTTTAACGGCAAGCATACTTCCACCTTCAACAAAACTGATCATACCTACGCAATTCATTTCTGGTTTGAACATGAATTTTGGGTTTTTTATCTTAACACGAGCTTGAATAGTGCGAGTCAATGGATCAATCATATTTTCGATACGATCAATTGTCCCGTAAACAACTGAATCAGGATAACTGAAAGATTTAATTTTCACCTTTTGTCCGAGTTTCACTTTTGCAATGTCATTTTCGTAGATATTCAATGCGATAAAAACTTCCTCCAAACGGGCAACTGAAAGTATGTAATCATTCATATCAGGACGCAATTGCATGTTTGGCCCTATTTTCTTTTCAATTACAAATCCAGCAACTGGAGACTTAATTACATAGTTTCCGCCGTTTGTGATAGAATATAAGTCATAAACTTGTTCCATTCTATCCAATTCAGCTTTCGCTAATTGAAAATCTTTTTTTGCATATGCTAATTCACGTTCAGAACTGAATTTAGTTTTAAAAAGTTCAAGCTGAATTTCATAATTCTTTTTAGCTAATTCATACTCATCCTTAGCAACGATGTATTCTTTTTCAAATTCGCGCGCTTCGCCTGAGTTAATGATTACTAGTGGCTTTTTTGTGTCCACTAATTCACCTATTTCAACGTCAACCATAGTGACTTTACCACCTACCATGGGATAGATGTTGACCAAATTATTTTCATCTGGTATTACCTTACCAGTTAGTTTTAGCTCACCTGAAAGTGGTAACATTTGAGCAGATTCAAGTTCAATAGTTGAACGTAATTCGTTCGTTAAAACGAATTTATTTAAGTTGGAGTTTTCTCCATTATTTTTTGAGCAAGCCGAAGTTAAAACAACAGCAAGACAAAGGATAAATATCCTTTTCATAAGAAAATTGATTTGAAAT
>JBIIKG010000242.1:0-3927 GCA_044233275.1 Crocinitomicaceae bacterium
CACTCATTTTATCGCTATTTTTATCTGCAACACTTTTTTTCTATGCTTTCTTTTTATCCTTATTAATAATCGAAAACACAATCCCCATTGCAAGAATAAAGAGAATAATAGCCAAGGACAAAAGCGCTGGAATTTCAACGAAATGAACAATTAGCATTTTAACTCCAACAAACATTAAAACTGCTACTAATGAATATTTCATGTACTCAAACATATCCAACATATTGGAAAGGAAGAAATATAAACTTCTCAAACCGAGAATAGCGAAAATATTAGATGTAAACACGATAAATGAATCTGTTGTAATCGAGAAAATTGCTGGAATTGAATCAACGGCGAAAAGTATATCTGAAAACTCAACCACAACAAGTGCGGCAAATAGCGATGTTGCCACTCGTTTACCATTCTCTGTTACAAGGTATTTTCCATTTTTAATTTCCCAATTAATAGGATAAATCTTTGATAGAAACTTGACACCCGCACTGTCTCTAAAATCATCATCTTCTTCACTTCCTCTGATCATTTTAAACGCGGAGAAAACTAAGATGGCTCCAAATACATATGTTGCCCATTCGAACTGATGAACGAAAGCTGTACCAAGAAGTATCATTACCAAACGGAAGAATACGGCTCCTAAAATTCCCCAGAAAAGAATTCCGTGCTGATAGATTGGTTCAATTTTGAAAAATCTAAAAATCATAGCCATCACAAAGATGTTATCTAAACTTAGCGATTCTTCAATAACATAACCTGTATAATAATCAATCATTGCTTTGGAAGGAGCAACACCATCCTGATTTATTCCCATGTAGTTGATGTCATAAATCCAATAAATTACACCACCAAACAAAACAGAAATTGTTACCCAAACTACTGTCCATGCCAATGATTCTTTCATTGTGACTGCTTTGTCTTTTTTATGAAAAACACCTAAATCAAGTGCTAAAAGCGAAAAAATCAATACGATAAAAATGACCCAAACCAACATGAAGACAAACTTATTAAATGAACTATCAAAGATAACGTTTTGTTTGATGAAATGATTCCATAACAAGTGGATTTCTTTGTAAATTTGTTATCTATTTATAATCAATGGATTTTAAACTTGTTTCCGACTTTCTTCCAACTGGCGATCAACCAGAAGCTATTAAAGAATTAGTTTCTGGATTAAACGACGATATCCCCCACCAAACACTACTTGGTGTTACAGGAAGTGGAAAAACGTTCACAATTGCGAACGTTGTTAAAGAAATCAATCGTCCAACATTGGTTTTATCGCATAACAAGACATTGGCAGCGCAATTATATGGCGAATTCAAGCAATTTTTTCCAGAAAATGCTGTAGAATATTTCGTTTCTTATTACGATTATTACCAACCAGAGGCCTATTTACCTATAACTGATACCTTCATTGAAAAAGATTTACAGATTAATGATGAAATTGAAAAACTGCGTTTATCTGCAACCTCTTCACTCCTATCAGGCCGAAAAGATGTCTTGGTTGTCGCCTCGGTTTCATGCATCTATGGTATTGGAAATCCAAATGAATTTGCAAACAGTATTATCTACCTAAAAGTTGGTCAAACTGTATCGCGCAATAAATTTCTGTACAAACTTGTCGAGAATTTATATTCAAGAGCGAATGGTGTTGAATTCAAAAGAGGAATGTTCCGTGTGAAAGGTGATACGGTTGACATTCATTTGGCCTATGCGGACCATGCGTTAAGAATTGAATTTTGGGGCGATGAAATTGAGAAAATAAGTGCTATTGATCCCGTTTCAAACGCGAAGATTGATACATACGAAGAAATCAACGTTTATCCTGCAAACATATTTGTTTCTAGTCCTGAGACATCACGCAAAGCCATCGATCAAATTGGCGAAGACATGGAATTGCAGGTGGAAAACTTCCGTAAAGAAGGTAAAATTATTGAATCGAATCGTTTGAAAGAAAGGGTAACGTATGACATGGAAATGATCCGTGAATTAGGCTACTGCTCGGGAATTGAAAATTATTCACGCTATTTTGACCAACGTAAGTCAGGTGAGAGACCTTTCTGTTTACTCGATTATTTCCCTGATGACTTTTTGATGGTAATTGATGAGAGTCACGTTACTTTGCCCCAAATTCGTGCTATGTATGGAGGTGATAGAGCCCGGAAGATCAATTTAATTGATTATGGATTCCGTTTGCAAGCGGCAATTGACAATCGTCCTTTAAAATTTGAAGAATTTGAATCGATTGTTCACCAAACAATTTATGTTTCTGCCACTCCGGCTGATTATGAAATTGAAAAATCTGAAGGGGTAATTGTTGAACAGGTTATTCGACCGACGGGATTACTAGACCCATTGATTGATGTTCGACCAAGTTTAAATCAAATAGACAATTTAATTGAAGAAATTCATTTAAGAATTGAGAAAGACGAGCGTGTTTTGGTGACAACCTTAACAAAACGAATGGCCGAAGAATTGCAGAAATACTTGGATAAACTAGGTATTCTTTGTCGCTACATCCATTCAGATATTGATACTATGGAGCGTGTAGAAATCCTTCGTCAACTTCGCTTGGGTGATTTTCATGTATTAATTGGTGTCAACCTATTGCGCGAAGGATTGGATTTGCCTGAAGTTTCATTGGTAGCAATATTAGATGCAGACAAGGAAGGATTCTTACGAAATGAACGATCTCTGGTTCAAACAGTTGGCCGGGCAGCCCGAAATATCAACGGTACCGTTATCATGTACGCTGATAAAATGACTAAATCAATGCAACGCACCATCGATGAAACATTGCGAAGAAGGGCCATTCAAATTGCGTATAATGAAGAGCATGGCATGGTTCCAACTGCTTTGAATAAATCGAAGGAAAAAATAATGGAATCGACAATTGTAGCAGATGGCGATCAATCAAGTCGCAATTTGAAATACGATTATTCTGAACCGATGCCTTTGGCTGCCGATCCAGTTGTTCAATATATGACGACAGAGCAATTGAATAAAACAATTCTATTTACCCGAAAACAAATGGAAAAAGCAGCCAAAGATCTTGATTTCATTGAAGCTGCTCGATTACGCGATGAATTGTATGCCTTGGAATTACGTAAAAGAGAAAAGAATTAATCGGGAAAATTATTGAATCAATTGAATTTTCTACTAATAATGCTGCAAAAAGATGAATAATTTCAGGAATGATAATCATTATCTTTGCTTGTCTCTTGGTTGGTTTTAACCTAGAACCTAAAAAGAAAAATGAACAAAACGAACGAAGCATCTCTTTTCATTCCTTTCAATTCTTCTGTCGAAGCGATTGAGTTGCCGAAGCGTTTCAATTTTCCATTTAATTACACACCTCATCCAATATGCATTCTCGCTGCAGAAGAATTACAATTTCATATTGAAAATGAAGCAACCTGGAATCATAATTTTGGACTAAAACCTGGTCAAGAAGGAATAATCATAGGTAAAATGTTTGGAGTTCTTGTCGTAAAAAACAAAGAAGAACAACTTGGATATTTAGCTGGGTTTTCAGGTAAACTAGATGGTGTAAATCATCATCCCAAATTTGTTCCTCCAGTTTTTGACATCTTGAAAAATGATGGCTTTTTTCGCAGTGGCGAAGCGAAGGTAAATAAAGTGAATGCACGAATACAAGAAATTGAACATGATCCCGATTTTTTAGCTCTTCTCGAACTAAAAAAGACTGAGGAAAATCTATCTAATGAACAAATTGCTGAACAAAAACTGCGCGTGAAGCAAGGTAAAAATAATCGAAAAGCGCGAAGAGTCGAAGCTAAAAGTCAATTGAATGATCATGATTTTTCGATGTTTTTGGAGGAACTTGGTAAGGAAAGCATTGAGGAACATTACGCGTACAAAGATTTGATGAATTATTGGAAGCATCGAATAGGCTTAATTGTTGAAAAA
>JBIIKG010000070.1:0-12241 GCA_044233275.1 Crocinitomicaceae bacterium
TTTGTCTTGTTTAGAGAAGCAAAACAACGTTTCTGGAAGTTTGATGGTTCAATATTTTGGTGAGTTATCAACCGATTTCATAAATGGGCTGACTGATAGTGTTGAAGAAATGATGGTTTCAAATGGCGATTCTAAGAAAGTCATTAAACGCGTTTTTTCTATTTTGATCGAAGGTCTGCAAAATGTTCGTTTACATGGTGAAAGGGACGAACAAGGAAATCAATTTTCGTTTCTGTTTATTGTAAAGTGCAAGGACAACTATAAGATATTAATGGGAAACCTTATTAATGATAAGGATAAAGTAAATGCAGAAAGCTATTTGGACAAAATCAATTTAATGTCTACCGAAGAATTAAAAAGCTACTATTTAGAAGTTTTAGATAATAGTTTCTTTTCAAGTAAGGGTGGTGCTGGTTTAGGATTTCTGACCATGCGTATGAAAAGTGAGCAAAAGTTGAGTTATTCATTTGACAAACTTAATGACAATCTTTGCTTTTTCACGGTTGAGATTGCACTCATGAGAGATTGATATGCGCTATTTTTTATTCATTATTTTTCTTTTACCCCTTATTGTTTGTGCGCAAACAAAAATTTATGTTGGAAAGGATAAATTTCCAAATGATCAGATATATGAAATTAAAAACAACATCGTTTATCGCGTAAATAATCCTGCAAGTAAAATTGAGTATTTATTTATTGAAAATGGTAAAGTTTATTTCAAGGATCGAAAGTTCTTCACTGATATTAAATATAGTTTCACCATAGGCTCCATCTATAAGGGGAATTCAATGTCTACTTTTGATCAATTATTCGAGTTAAAAGACGGTAAATTATACTTAGGAAACAGCAATTTTAGTTCTGATTGTCTGTTCACGTTAAAGGATGGAATCATCTACAAAGGAGATAGTACAAGTACTTTTGATGCCTTTATGTCGTATGATTTAGAGAACCCAGATGACTTGATATTGATAGCAATGCTTATCGCCCCATATTAGTCAAGAGTTATACTGTAAACAGTAGATTTTAATGTTTGCATATCAGTAATCTGAAGTAATAACTTAGTTGCACCTTCCTCATTAATTTCGATTGTTCTTGTTGTATTTGGTGCTAGTTTGGAATCAATAATTGTTTTCCCTTTTGAATCTCTTAAATTGATTGTTACACCATTTGATGCATTTCCAATAGATAGTTGAAGACTTACCAGGTGATTATCGCTATTATATGATGCTTCTAAAATTGTTTCTAATTCTTCCAATAAGCGAATAACTTGAAGACTATTAGAGGTTTGTTTTTCGAATGTTGTTTCTTCAACTGCCTCAATTTCTGTATTGGATGCAATTAGTTCTTCGGACAATTCATTTTGCGAAAAACAAACTGGAAAAATTCCAAATAAAATAAATGTACTAAGGATGTAAACTTTTTTCATTTTCTTTTTTTTTGTGGGTTATTTTATTTTTCAAAGGAAAGAATTGTGTAGCTCTTTGAGTGAGGATCTGGACATCCCATTCAATAAATTAATGAAAATAGTAGAACAATTTCTAAGTGTTTTTACATAGACATTTTTTGATGACATGATTAAAATCATGTTTTGAAATTAAATTATTTTTTATCTTTGTTTGGAATTAGTCTAAATAAGAATGAGAGCAGCATATTTTACTTCAATCGATTCAATTAAGCCAGCACAAAGTTGTGAGGGATGTTCTTGTGGGAAGAAAAAGGATTGTTGTAAAAAATATAAGAAGAAAGGGGTACACTGTAAAAAGTGTCCAAAAATATAGAACATAAAAAAAGCGCTAGATAACTAGCGCTTTTTTTTGGTATCAACATGCTTAATGTAAGTTTATCCATTCATTCAATGATTGAGTAACTACCTCAAAATTCACGTCAACTGTCGGATAAGGGGTACCGTTAACAAACTGTCTTCCTAATACGTAATCGTTATTGTAACTAGAATTTAAGTAGAAATCTTCATTGTTATCAGATGTTACTTCGAAGTAATATGTTGTTGCAGCATTTAAAACTAAATTAGAAGGCAAAAAGTCAAATGATCCACCTGTCAAACCATTTGGTTCTGCTGTTCTTGTGTTAGAAGAAGTTGCAAGTAAGGTTCCCCCAAATGGAGCATCATATATTTTAACGGTATAAGTCGATGTAAGGGCAGATGCGTTTGAAATTGAAAGATTAATTGATGAAAGAACATTTGTATTACTTACTTGAAACGTTTGTCCTTGAACATTTCCGAGGTAACTAAATGACACTCCAACACCATTTCCTTCTGTAAATCCTTCACCAGAAAGGTAAACTTGTGCTTTTTTCAATGTAGTATTAAAGATGATACTACCTTCAGGGACAACTGTTAATGCATCTCTTTGTGCTGTTGTTAATCTTGGAGGTAAGAAAGTTCCTACTGTACTGTTCACATCAAGTGCTGCACCATTCGTTGTTGTTGTATTTCCAATTACTAAACTACTTGTAATTGACATTGGATTATGAAATGTTTTGTTTCCAGCAATATCTTGATCTGTATTAGAAATTACACCTCTCGAATCAATTCCAGCATTAGGAAGGTTGAATGTGTGAACATTTCCGACAGTCGTTATTGAAAAGTCAGTAGCTGTTGTGCCAGTGGCAAAAGTTTGATTACTAGCATTAGAACCATTAATTGAAATGCTTGCTGCAGATCCTTGAGGACCAGGAATTCCTTGTGCTCCTTGTGCTCCTTGTGCTCCATCGTTTCCAGCAGGGCCTTGTGGTCCAGTTAAACCCTGTGGACCTTGAGGACCAGGAGTTGAACTACCTGAAGTTTTAGCGTATAACGCATAAGGAACACTCATCATTTGGGAAGTTCCCATTAAATCATAAGTTGAACCATTCGTGTTTGTTTCTAGTTGTATGAAAAACGTATTGTTTCCCCAGTCAATAGTAGTGAAATCACCGTAATTGATTGTGCCATTTCCGATTGTGAAATTTACTAAACCATGCGCATTAGATGTTGCACTGTGGTTTTCTGAATAGATTACTGGACCGTTTTCTGAACCTTCTAAAATAGAGATACGGTAAGCAATTGTTTGATTACTCAATACATTGCCACTTGTGTTTCGGCTTACTGCTTGGTATTTAAATCCCTGAGGAGCTTGTGCCATTGTAAAGTTTAAAGTTAAAAGAGAAGCTATTGTAAAGATTATTTTTTTCATAACGCGATTTTTAATTTGTTATAATGTTTGAAGTGATTAGTTTATTTTTTGAATAGTAACAACTGCCTTTTTGTTTGACAATTGGTCATTAATATTTAAGTAGTAAAATCCTGAAGCAAGTTCTTGAAGGTGAAGGATGTTTTTCGAAGAAGGTAACAAGCTTCCTTCATAAATGATTCTTCCTGATTCATCGATAAGTGTATAAACACATTCGTTTGCCCAGTTATTCAATTCCATATTTAATTCGGAAAATGTAGGATTGGGATAAGCGCTAATAATTAAATCATCGTTAAATTCATTAATAGAAGCAGTGAAAATTACCCCCTGTTGATATCCTTGGGTAAGTTGTAAATTAGGAGAAGAAAAAGTTTCGATGATTGGCTCACCAATACTGAATGAAACAGATCCAGATGAAAAGGCGAATTCATCTCCAGCTGTGACAACTGATTCTTGTCCCATTCCATTTAAACTTGATAAGAGGAAGATTCCAAGAAAACTGATATTTACGCTTTGTTTTGTCATTGTATTTTAAGTTACTTGATTAACATATTGATAGGACAAAGCAACTGAATTGACGCTGAACATTAAATTTATTTCCATATTTAAAATGTAAATTGGTAGGCATTATATAGTTTGAATTAAGTAGTTTTACCTACGCTTGTTTTCTAAAAAAACCCTAAATAACTGATCAATTATTCTATTAAATGAAGCTGAATCTTTTTGTAGTTCTCGTTTTTAGTCATTTTGTATTAGCATGTTTTGCTCAAGAAAAAAAACATTCATTCATTTCATTCCAAGTCGGGATGAACAGGCTTGATTTTCAGTCAGGCATCGCTTACGGTTATTGTTGGGATCGATTACAAGTCATATCATCTCTTGAAGTTGGAATTAATAGAAGTATATTCCAAAGAAGAATTTTTCCTCGATTCACAATGGGTGGAGCCTACAAATTAATCTCTAAGAATAATTTTTGTTTTGGTCCCCAACTGACATTCAGTCATTCTATTTTGAAGCTTAATAAAATCTCTGCTCATCTTAATGCTTGGAATGAGATCTATTTAGGTACCAGGATGGAATTGGGTTCTAAATGGCGTTTTATCTATTCGATGGCAGCTGGTTGGCAAAATGAGCGCTATTTCAATACTTATTTGAATCGCAAATCGAGTTTAAATTCGCTTGGTTTTAATGTAAATGTTGGACTTGCGTATGCTTGGTAGAATAATTATCATATTCCTCATTTTATCCTCTTGTTCAAAGCAAAAGAATTTTGAGCAAATCAAGGTGTATGGTCACGCTGGAATGGGAATGGAAATTTTAAATTCGGTGTATCATGCCAATTCAAAAGAAGCAATTGAGATGGCACTTTCTATTGAAGGTTGTGAAGGGGTTGAAATGGATATGCAGTTATCAAAAGACAATGAATTGTGGCTTTTTCATGATAGCAATTTAGCAGAGGAAACGAATGGTGAGAATTGTGTGAATGAATTGACTTCAAGTGAACTTTCACAGTTTCATTATCCTACGTTTCATAAAGAAAAATTGGCAAAGTTCAATGATTTAGATTTAACTAAATTGAAAGGTAAAAACATATATTTAGACATTCGTCATTACAATGAATGTGCTAATCATTATGTTGCTAAACAAGCATTTATAAACGCAATATTGGCTTCGCCCGTTTATCAAGATCCAGCGATTCATGTTCACATCATACTTTCAACTGAATATTGGATCAATGATTTTATAAACAGCGGTTTTAGTGTTTATCAGGAAGTTTATGATGAAGAAAAATCAATAAGTATCTTTAATTCATATCCTAATCTTGATGGAATAGTTGTAAAAAACGCTACCATAAGTAAAGAGAAGGTTCGAGAAGTTCGTAATCTAGACAAAAAAGTAATTATCTTTGAAATGCGTTCTCCCAAAGGAATTAGAACGGCATTGAAAAAGTATCCGGATGCAGTAATTACTGATGATATTCGAGCAACTTTAATTGAAAAGTACTAATGGCAAAAAGTAAAAAAGAAAAAGTCAATATTGTTTATTCAACTAATCCTGATTTTCAATTTCAGTTTGATGAAGAAGAGGAACAAGAAACCTTGGCTAAAAATCAACAAAAATTATATGTTTCTATCGATCGAAAGCAACGGGGTGGCAAAGAAGTCACCTTGATTGAAGGTTTTGTTGGTAACGAAGATGACCTGAAAGAAATAGGGAAAATGCTTAAAAGTAAATGCGGGGTTGGTGGATCTGTAAAAGACAATGAGATCCTAATTCAAGGAAATTTTAAAGATAAAATTTACGACATGCTCGTTAAAGACGGTTATGGCGTAAAGAAAAAAGGGGGATAGTTCATCTTCTATAAGTGTTAGTTAAAAATACGAATCAATACAAATTATGAAAAAACGAATAATCGCAATTCTTATATTCTCAACTTCAATGCAGGTTTGGTCTCAAAAAGCACCGTTAAATTGGTATTTAAAAAATCCAAAACAAGATAAAGTGTTCGGAACTGGTGCAGAAGCTGCCTATGAATTATTGAAAGGCAAAACTGCGAATGAAGTGATTGTTGCTGTAATTGACAGTGGAGTGGAGGTTGAACACGAGGATCTAAAAGATGTTCTTTGGGTAAACAAAGGTGAAATACCCGGAAATGGAATAGACGATGATAAGAATGGATATGTTGATGATGTACACGGTTGGTCTTTCCTAGGTGGTGCAACTGAAGACATCAATTATGAATCAATGGAAATTGCTCGAATGTACTTGAGTATGAAAAAATATTTCATGAATAAAGATACGAATTCATTAACTGGTGTAGATGCAGCTAAATTTCAAGCGTTTAAAAAGTTAAGAATTGACTTTAACCGTGAACAAGGCGCATTAAAACAACAATTTTATGGCGTTAATCTGTTGTCAGAATATATTAAGCGAGTGAAGGCTGCGTCCAATGGTGTTTTCTCCAAAGCGACAAATAAGGCGTATGTTCCAAAAGATGAAATGGACACTAAAGTAAAAAAGCGAATGGGAATGATTTTGTTGCTGATGGAGGCGGAAGAGTTGGACACACAAATCACTCAAGGTGCCGATCAGATTGGAAATATCATTAAATACAATGAAATGGATACCGACAGTATTCGAAGAATAATTGTAGGTGACAATCCAAATGATTTGACAAATAGATTTTACGGTTGTAATCGCTATGAAGGTCCAGATGCAATGCATGGAACACATGTTTCAGGGACAATTGCTGGAAAAAGAGGAAACGGTGTAGGTGTTGAAGGAATTGCAGCTAACGCGCGAATTATGGTATTAAGAGCTGTTCCCAACGGTGATGAGCGCGACAAGGACATTGTAAATGCCATTTATTACGCAGTAGACAATGGTGCGAAAGTGATCAACATGTCTTTCGGTAAATATTACACACCCAATCAAGTCGCACTTGATGAAGCAATTCGCTATGCAAAAAGTAAAGATGTATTATTTGTGCATGCAGCTGGAAACGATGCGAAAAACAAGGACAACGAAGATTCTTATCCTACACGTAAATTGACTGATGGTACAGTTGCATCAAACTGGATTGAAGTGGGAGCGAGTAGCTCTTCTAAAAAGGGCAAAAAATTAATTGCTGATTTCTCAAACTACGGTTCAACAACTGTCGATTTATTTGCACCAGGAGTGGATATTTATTCAACAGTGCCGAATGGTAAATATGAAGATGCTTCTGGAACAAGTATGGCTTGTCCAGCAACTGCGGGTGTTGCTGCGATGATTCGTGGATATTTCCCTGAATTAACAGCAGAAGAAGTACGCGATGTGTTAATGAAAACAAGCGTTCCGTATAAGAAGAAAGTGGTGATTCCCGGCACGAAGAAAAAGGTAAAAATGAACAACATTTCAATTAGTGGTGGCTTCGTGAATGCTGAAGCTGCAGTGAATTACTTATTGACGAACAAAAAATATAATTAGTTCAAAAAAAAACGGTCTTACAGCGGAAGTCGGGATGTGCTGTAAGACCGTTTGAACTAACCAAAAAACAAACAAAAAAACGAGGGAGAATTAACCACTACTATTTGTTAATCTCTAATCGAAGATAGAAGAATGAATTTCATTTTCCTCGGCAATGTCTTTATCTGCAAACTTGGTTGATTAAAAAGTGTCCCTTGTTATTTTAAGCGTTTAAAACATGTTTAAAAAAAGCAATAAATATTTTCATTAGAATGAATGAAAATTTAAAATCCACCTTATCTTTGTCAAGATGGAAAAGCAGGTCATTCTTAATTCTAGACACTTCGAACTGACGATCAAACGACTTTGCTACGAGCTCATTGAACAGCACAACGATTTTTCAAATACCGTTTTAATTGGACTTCAACCAAGGGGAGTGAATGTTGTTACGCGCATAAAATCGCAGTTAGAGCAAATTTTAGGAAAAGAAGTTCTGTGTGGAACCTTAGACATCACTTTTTACAGAGATGATTTTAGAAGGACGGAAAAGCCGCTTATTCCAAGTGTCACAAATATTGATTTTGTCATCGAAAACAAGAAAGTTGTTCTTGTGGATGATGTTTTATATACAGGAAGAACGATTCGTTCTGGACTAGACGCACTTTTAGCATTTGGTCGTCCTCAAAAAGTTGAATTATTAACCTTGGTGGATCGACGTTTTCGTCGAGATTTACCCATTCAAGCTGATTATATTGGAAAAACAGTTGATACACTTGTTTCTGAGCGTGTTTCTGTTGAGTGGAAAGAAATAGAAGGAGAAGATAAAGTAGTTTTGTACACCCCTGAAAGCAATGAACAATAACCTGAGCGTTGAACACTTAACAGGTATCAAAGACCTTACACGTCAGGATATCGAGTTGATCTTTAAGACAGCTGACAATTTTAAAGATGTCATCAATAGACCAATTAAAAAAGTCCCATCGTTAAGGGATATTACCATCGCTAATTTATTCTTTGAAAATTCAACACGTACCCGTCTTTCATTTGAATTGGCTGAAAAACGACTTTCAGCGGATGTAGTCAATTTTAGTGCTGCAAGTAGTTCGGTTAAAAAAGGAGAAACCTTAATAGATACAGTAAACAATATTCTCTCGATGAAAGTGGATATGGTGGTGATGCGTCACCCAAATCCAGGAGCAGCAAAATTCTTATCTGAGCGAATCGGTGCAAAAGTTGTCAACGCAGGTGATGGAACACATGAACATCCTACTCAGGCTTTATTAGATGCTTTTTCGATTCGAGAAGCATTGGGTGAAGTAGAAGGTAAGAAAGTTGTTATTGTGGGTGATATTTTACATTCGCGTGTTGCCTTATCAAATATTTATTGCTTGCAAAAATTGGGCGCAGAAGTAATGGTTTGCGGTCCAACAACCTTAATCCCTAAATACATTCATGAATTAGGAGTGAAGGTGGAACATAACTTACGCAAAGCACTTGAATGGTGTGATGTGGCAAACATGTTGCGTATTCAATTGGAAAGACAAGATATCAAGTATTTCCCATCCTTGCGTGAGTATTCCATGCAGTATGGGTTGACAAAAGAGATCTTAGATTCTTTACCCAAAGAGATTAAGGTCATGCACCCTGGACCAATCAATCGAGGTGTGGAAATTACCAGTGATGTGGCTGATTCTAAGCAATCCATTATATTGCAACAAGTTGAAAATGGTGTAGCTGTGCGAATGGCAGTCATCTATTTACTGGCAGCAAAAATTGAACGTCACTAAAAATTCTTGGAATTGATTAGGTGATTTTAGTTCAAAAAAATGTTACATTTGAACAAACAAAACACAATGAACTTCGAAACAACACAAACGAATAACGGAGCAGTCGTAAATTCTAAAGTTGAAAAATTAGATGCTTCAAATGCATCTGAATTAAAATCTGAATTGGTTTTGTTGAACAAGAATGGTATCAATAATATTGTGATTGACCTATCAAAAACGCGCTATTGTGATTCATCTGGATTAAGTGCTGTTTTAACTGCGAATCGTTTGTGTAAAGATACCAATGGTCAATTCGTACTTTGTGGTTTACAAGATAACGTTCGAAAACTGATTGAAATAGCACAATTGGATAAGGTTCTCACGATTACTGAAAATCAAGAACAAGCGCTTGAGGTAATTCACCAGTGAGTTTTGAAGTAACAATTCTTGGCAGCGGAGCTGCTATCCCAACTCAAAGAAGAAACCCAACTTCTCAATATATTGTTTGCAATGATCGTCACATTCTCATTGATTGTGGTGAAGGGACACAAATGCAAATACGAAAATACGGCGTTAAATTTCAACGCATTAATCATATTTTAATTTCGCACTTGCATGGTGACCATTTCTTCGGATTGGTTGGATTAATAAGTACCATGCATTTGATGGGTCGTGACAAAGGTTTAAGTATTTATGGTCCAGAAGAGCTTGAGCAAATATTGCGTTTACAGTTAGAAGTTGGAGCCGCTAAACTCGATTTCGAAATCAATTTCGTGAAGTTGAATGGAAAAGATTCAGGTGTTATTTTTGAAGATAAGCTGATTGAAATATCCTATTTTCCTTTAAAACATCGCATTCCTACGAATGGATTTATCATCCGTGAAAAAGTGAAAGAACGCAGATTAAATCCGCTTAAAATTGAAGGATCTGGATTGCAATTCGAGCACATGCACCGTTTGAAAAAAGGCGAGGACATTCTTTTGGAAAATGGTAAGACATTGAAAAATAACAAATACACCTTGGATCCACATCCAAGTTTATCTTATGCTTATTGCTCTGATACAGCCTATGCAGAAAAAATAGTTCCATACATTCAAGGGGCAAGCATGTTGTATCATGAGGCGACATTTGTTGAGAAAGATATAGAACGAGCGCGAGCAACTTTTCATTCAACTGCTCGGCAAGCCGCTGAGATTGCTAAAAAAGCAGGGGTAGGCAAATTGTTAGTTGGACATTTGTCTGCGCGCTACGATAGCACAAGTGATCATTTACATGAGGTGATGCAGGTTTTTGAGAATTCCGAAGTTGTAGAAGATGGAAGAACGTATCAGATTTCTTGACGCTTAAGATTTTCATTGATTCACATCTATTTCAGCTTCTTTTTTGAATTTTTACACCACCTTTTTTGTTTCATAAAATTAGATTGATAGGATGCTAACTAGATCCTTTTTATTCCCCTGTTTTTGCCCGCCGTAGTTAACACTAATACGTTCAAAAGTCATGATAACTTACTGTAAAACATGGGCCTGCTGTGCTTAACTTTGTTTGTTACGCAATAATGTCTATTAAATGGCTGAAAATCAATATACAGAAGATAATATTCGTTCCCTCGATTGGAAAGAACATATTCGACTACGACCGGGAATGTACATCGGTAAACTCGGAGATGGTGCTGCTGCCGATGATGGTATCTACATACTTGTTAAAGAGGTTGTCGATAATTGTATTGATGAGTTTGTCATGGGGAATGGTAAACGTGTCGATATCAAAGTAAAAGATGGAATAGTATCCGTTCGAGATTATGGTCGTGGAATTCCGCTTGGAAAAGTTATCGATTGTGTTTCTCAAATCAATACCGGAGGAAAATACGATTCGAAAGCTTTCAAGAAATCAGTTGGATTGAATGGAGTAGGTACAAAAGCTGTAAATGCTTTGTCGAGTCATTTCATGGTTTATTCAGTGCGTGAAGGAGAAAAGAAACAAGCATCATTTGTCCGCGGTGAATTGGTAGAAGATGCTGCGGTTGTGAAAACAGATGAGCCAAATGGAACATACGTGGAATTTATTGCAGATGAAACAATCTTCAAAAAATACGCTTTCAAAACGGCCTATTTAGACAAAATGATGTGGAATTATTGCTACCTCAACAGAGGATTGGCAATGTATTTCAACGGAGAAAAGTTTCAATCGAAAGATGGTTTAAAGGATTTGTTGGAGAACAACATGGATGGCGATCCATTGTATCCAATTATTCATATTGAAGACGAAGATATCGAGGTTGCTTTTACGCATGGTAAGACATACGGAGAAGATTACTATTCGTTCGTTAACGGTCAACATACCACACAAGGTGGTACGCATCAAAGTGCTTTTAGAGAATCGGTTGCGAAGGTGATTCGCGATTTCTACAATAAGAATTATGAAGCCTCGGATATTCGTCAATCCATCGTTGCTGCAATTGCAGTAAAGGTAATTGAGCCGGTATTTGAATCGCAAACGAAAACAAAATTAGGATCACAAGAAATCGAGCCAGGTGGTAAATCCATGAGAGCGTTCATCAACGATTTCTTGAAAGATAAGTTGGATAACTACTTGCATCGTAATCCAGACGTTGCTGAATTAATTGAACGAAAAATTAAGCAATCAGAACGCGAGCGCAAGGAATTGTCAGGTATTCGAAAAATTGCCCGGGATAGAGCGAAAAAAGCGAATCTTCACAACAAAAAATTGCGTGATTGTCGCATCCATTTAACGGATTTGAAAGATGAGCGTCGCGAACAAACAACCATGTTCATCACCGAGGGTGACTCTGCGAGTGGATCAATTACGAAATCAAGAGACGTAAATACCCAAGCGGTATTCTCCTTGAGAGGTAAGCCCTTGAATTGTTATGGTTTGACGAAGAAGGTGGTGTATGAAAATGAAGAATTCAACTTGATTCAAGCTGCATTGGACATCGAAGACGACATGGATAATTTGCGTTACAATAACATCGTTGTTGCAACCGATGCCGATGTCGATGGTATGCACATCCGTATGTTATTGTTGACGTTTTTCTTGCAATTTTTTCCTGATTTAATTAAAAGAAATCACGTTTATGTCTTGCAAACCCCTTTGTTTAGGGTTAGAAATAAAAAGAAAACAATTTATTGTTATTCTGAGCAAGAACGAAGAGATGCTATTGCAGAATTAGGTAAAAATCCAGAGATTACTCGATTTAAAGGTTTGGGAGAGATTTCACCTGATGAGTTTAAAAACTTCATTGGTCCAGATATTCGATTAGAACCTGTTTTACTTTCAAAAGATGCTTCGATTGATTCTATTTTGTCTTATTAT
>JBIIKG010000071.1:0-12192 GCA_044233275.1 Crocinitomicaceae bacterium
TTGATTTTCTCAGCTGGACAAGCATTATTAGCAGCTAAAGCAGGTGCAACATATATTTCTCCTTTTGTTGGACGTTTAGATGACATTTCTACAAATGGTCTTGATCTCATCGCACAAATAAGATTGATTTATAACAATTATATGTTCGATACAGAAATCTTAGCTGCATCAGTTCGTCACCCTATGCATATTATCAACTGCGCGGAGATTGGTTCTGACGTTATGACTGGACCATTGAGTGCGATTAAAGCATTGGCAAAACATCCTTTGACAGATATTGGTTTACAGCAGTTTTTAGCTGATCATGCTAAAGGGAATGGTTAGGTATTAGAAGTTAGATAAAGGCATTAGGAATTAGAGCACTGCCTACCGAGTGATCCGCTATGCCGGATTGTATCGAGGAAGGCATTAGGCATTAGAAGTTAGATAAAGGCATTAGGAATTAGAGCACTGCCTACCGAGTGATCCGCTATGCCGGATTGTATCGAGGAAGGCATTAGGTATTAGGAATTAGAGCACTGCCTACCGAGTGATCCGCTATGCCGGATTGTATCGAGGAAGGCATTAGGCATTAGATGAGACTAGAAACTGGAGACTAGGAATTTGAGATTAGTTTGAAGAGCCAGCGGTTAATGGTTTTCTGTTGTTTTTTTGTTCCTTCGTCTGACATGTTGCTGTGCGGAAGCTCCTTACATTCAATCACCTTTATTGTGTACTTTTCTTGTTCTTCTTTTGTTGGAAGTACTCCTTCGTCGGCCTGCTGATCACTAGAGCGCAGCGTAGCAATTCGAGGTGTATTGGTGCGAGGCAACTCTACCCTTCTATTGTCCAATGAAATTATATTCTTAACGAGATCCGGGTATTTTTGTCCAAATAACATCGACATATCTCCACCATTGGAATGGCCGATTAAGGTAACATTTGCGAAATCGATGTTTGGACACCTTGATTGGAGGGTTTTCATGACAAAATGTATGCTTTCGACTCCTCTTTTCCAGTTCGATTTGCGCACTAGTTGAGCAACACCATTTAAATCCAATAAACTATCTGTAGGTAATTCATGTTGAATACTCGCCACAAAATAACCTTTTGACGCAAATTCCTTGGCAATAAATGAATAGCTCATATATGAATCAGGTCGATTTTCATTGTAACCATGACTTAGGATAATCAACGGTAACTTTTCAGATGATAATTGCTTTGTGGGGGCGTATAAACCAACAGGTATTTGTCGGTCACGAACTGTATCACGATAAATTGTCTTTTCTAATTTTATAGAACAATCTGTCCATTTAGCTTGACTAGTACTTGGTTGACATGAAAATAAAAGAATGACACTTAGGATTGAGTAATTGAATAATCGTAACATTTTATTTTTCCATTTTTAAAGCATAAACCATTGGAATCTTATTATCTAAATGCTCAATTCTGAATTTTCCAGGTTCGAACTCAATTGTTTTTCGAAAGCAATTGTAAGGTGAGTAATCAAATTCCTGAAACGATCTTAATTGCAATCCATTTGATATCAATCCTGTTAAAACATCTGCTATTCCATGATTCCACATGACGTATTCCTGCGAAAGATCTGCTTCCTTTTCCGCATAAGATCCTTCATACGTCTCTACAATTGCACCTGAGTTGAAATAATTGTATCCAATCTTTTCAAAGTTATCATCAAACATCCACACAACAGGATGAAACTCGACAAAAACAAACTTACCTTGTGGCTTCAAAAATTGACTAATTAAAGCTCCCCATTTGTTTAAATCAGGCAGCCAACCAATTGTTCCGTAGGAAGTAAAAACAATATCGAATTGTTCATTTAAATATTTCGGCAAATCATAGATGTCACAACAAATAAAGGTTGATTCAATGCCAGTTTGAGAGGCTAATTCCTTGGCTTTTTCGATAGCAACATCTGATAAATCAACACCAGTAACCTGAGCTCCCAATCTACCTAAGGAAAGTGTATCTTGTCCAAAATGACATTGCAAATGAAGAATACTTTTACCCTTTACGTCGCCCAATAAATCCAATTCAAACGAATTCAAGGATGACTTTCCTTTCAGGAATCCTGCTACATCGTAAAAATCAGAGGCAACGTGAATAGCCACTTTGTTGTTCCAAGAATTTTTATTGATTTCTATATAGTTAGCTTCTGACATATTTTATTTATGAATGAAAATCTAAAATTATTATTTTTTTAAGAATACATTTTAGATCTGATTTTACGGCGAAATAATGAGTCAATTGAAAAATTGAAAAGTCTGTTTAATAAAAGTGAATTATTAAAACGAAATTATCAAAAAACGATTGTTCAACTTAGGAGTTTCGAGCAATCTAACTATGTCTTCTGTTTAATTAACTAATTCCTTCCGCTCTTCTAAGCTCAATATCATTTTTATCAATTGTGGCAAAACTTCGTTTGAGTAAAATTGGTGTTGTTAAAGTTGTAAAGATCCCCATGATCACCAATATTGAAAATATTTCTAGATTTATCAATCCGGATTTATAGGCGATATTAGCAATAACTAGCTCCATGATACCTCGAGCATTCAAACCAACCCCCATAGTTAAAGCAACGCGACTATTCAATCCAGCGAAGCGTCCACCCAAATATCCCCCAAATATCTTCGAAAAATAGGAAACAAATAAAACAGCTCCTAACAACCAGTAGTTTTCAATCGAGGCAATATTAAACTCTAATCCAATTCCGGCGAAGAAAATAGGTGCTAAAAATCCCATTGCCAAACTGTTCGTTGTTTTATGAAATGATTCTAGATGTTTTTTACCTACTAAACTTTCACTTATCAACATCGAAGCGAAAAATGCACCGATAATAAAATGAAAACCTAAGGATTCAGTAATTGTTGAAAAAACTAAAACGAAAACAAAGAAAAGTGCATACAACGATTCTTTGCCTTTCAGTATTGATAATAAATTATTTAGCTTATTTTCTAGATAATTTTCCTTTTTTGATACTCTTTTAATTACTCTATACGCAATTACAAGGAATGTTATAAAAATTGACAATTTAAGCAAAGAGAATGCTGACACAGTTAATATTGTCATCATACTCATATCAGTGTCCTTTATATTTAAAATAACACCTAAAATTGATAAAGCTAAAACATCATCGAAAATAGCGACTGAAATTATTTTTTGACCAATTTCAGTGTTTATCTTTCCTAAATCCATCAGAATACGAATACTCACTGGCAATGCTGTTATCGCAACACACAAACCAATAAAGACTGTCGTCATTGCGTCTATTCCAAAAAAGTAACCAACTGCAAAACCACTTAATAGAGGCAAGAAAAAAGCCATAATTGAAATAACAATATTGCGCCCTTTTAGAGATCGCATTATATCTTCAAAATTAATTTCTAAACCAGCGATTATTACCAATAAAAAGACTCCTAGTTCAGAGATAGTCTTGATTTCCTCTGTCCGATGTATTAGATTTAACAGTGTTGGCCCTAAAAGTACTCCAGCCAAAATCTCTCCAATCATGGCTGGTTGTTTAAATCGCTCGAAAATTTCACCAAATATTCTCGCTATAACCAATAGAATTAGCAGATTCGTAAAGAAAGGTAATTCAAAATGAGGCACGGACAATTCCATAAAAATATATTTAGCTTTGAATCGACATTATTGGTGGCGTGAAGTTAAACATTATCAACGTCCATATTCACTAGCACATATAAAGTTTTGATTAATTCAATGTCAATAAAATACTAGTCTAAAAACAGCTTCCCAAGAATCATTATTTTTTTAATAATGTGATTTTTGAGAAATATGTATTTTTATGAGCAACAAATAAATTACTTATGGAATTTCGTGTCTTACTTTGCTATATATTTTTTTTTAATTTATCATTCTCACAGCAACTTCAGCAACCATCGCCAAGCGAAATAAGTACTTTACCTCTTTGGGCGCAAAAAATGTACACCTCATTGCCGAATGTTTATGAGGTTGATTCTTTATATGCTGATTTCTATCGCACCAATACATTTCAAAAAAATTATCATACGCAATTTTATAAGCGTTGGAGAAGATCTGTAACGGATCGCATTAATGCAGATGGAAGCGTCATAGTATATTCTGCAGAAGAATTAGCTTTGATGAAACAAAATTACCTAGCGAAACAATCCGGCGAAAAATCTTCTAATTGGTCATTGGTTGGGCCTATTCACAACACAGAAGGAAATGGTTCACTTGGTTCAGGTCAAACAAATGTATATGCAATTGACCAATGTGCTGATCAACCTGCTATTCTTTACCTTGGTACAGAGCCTGGGGAAGTTTATAAAAGTATTGATGGAGGACTAAATTGGACGAATTCATCCATGAATGAAAATTTTGGAAGCGGTGTAACTGCGATTGAAGTTCATTTCAGTAATCCCAACATCGTTTTTGCAGGTGGCAATGATGGTGTCTTTAAAAGCACTGATGGCGGTTCGACTTGGATGAATGTAATGCCTGAATCAAACCTAAATGTTAATGAAATTCTTATCAATTCAGGGAATGATCAAATTGTGATGGCAGCGACAGATAAAGGATTGTTTCGCTCAACAAATGGAGGGACAAGTTGGACATCAATCTTTACACAAGCGTCATACGACATAAAGGAAAATGCGGCCAATAATTCGATTATCTACCTTTTGAAAAATAATCCTTCCCTGATTATCTGTGAGTTTTACAGTTCCAGCGATAGCGGTGCAACGTGGACACTTCAATCGAATGGATGGTACTCATCTAATGACCCCGCAAGAAGTGTTGGAGGTGGACGTTTGGCTGTTACTCCAGCTGATCCAAATCGTGTCTATGCATACTTAATTGGCGAAGCAAAAGCAAACGATTATGGATACATTGGTGTATACAAAAGTACGGATGGTGGAACGAATTGGACGTTACCCAATGGCCCTGCTGGTGGACCCTACACAGCAACACATTTAAATTTAGCTTATGGTTATCCTGCATGGACGTATCACCAAGGATTTTACAATTGTGCCATTGTCGCTTCAACAACCAACGCAGATCATATATTAGTCGGTGGTTTGAACTTGTATCGTTCTAACGACGGAGCTGCTAATTTCACAAGCGTTGCTGGATATGTTGGTGGTCCTCTAAGTATTCATGTCGATATGCAAGATTTCAGAATGATTAATGGTGAAACATGGGTAACAACAGATGGTGGAGTTTATAAATCGACCGATTTTTTCAACTCTGCTCCTACTTTCATGATGGATGGAGTGCATGGTTCAGATTTCTGGGGATTTGGTTCAGGATGGAACGAAGATGTACTTGTGGGTGGACTCTACCACAATGGAAATCTTGCATACTATGAAAACTATGGAAATGGCGTATTCCTAGAATTAGGTGGCGGTGAAGCACCTACTGGATATGTTAATCCCGGAAATAACCGAAAAACGTATTTCTCTGATATCAGTGGTAAGTACATTCCATTGAATTTAAATGATCCAATATTGAACTTTTCAAATGGTATGAGTCCAAATGAAAGTTACTATGCAGCTGAATCTAGTGAGATGGAATTTCATCCTGATTGTTACACAATTGCATTCATTGGAAAAGACAATAAACTCTGGAAAACGACTGATGGAGGTGGTTCCTATTCCTTGCTTCATACATTTGGAGCAGCAGCGAATAATTTCGTGAATCATATTGAAATATCTTCTTCTAATCCAGATGTTATGTATGTGCACCAGCGTCCTTCTTCCGGATCAACTGGCACTTTATGGAAAACGATTGATGGTGGTGTTTCTTGGAATACAGTCACTTTGCCGGCTGGAAATAGTAGAAGAGCAGTGATGGCAGTCAACCCACAAAATGAAAATGAACTTTGGATCGCCTTCACTGGAGGTTCGAACGGAAATAAAGTATATAAAACGGCCAATGGTGGGACATCATGGACGAACTTAACGAGCGCACTTTTGAATAATGAATCCATTCATTCGATTGTTCATGTGGCAGGAACAGATGGTGGAATTTATGTTGGGACAAATAATGCCGTCTTTTATCGCAATAATTCAACGAATTGGGTAATTGACAATACTGGCTTACCGACGTATATGAGTACAAACATTTTGCGTCCTTTTTACAGAGATGGGAAAATTCGGATGGCTTCTTATGGTAAGGGAATTTGGGAAAGTAGTTTCAATGAACAGCCAAGTGAACCCATTTGTAGAATAATGGTGGATAAATTGCAGCAAACCGTTTTTTGTTCAGTCGATTCATTCTACTTTGAAGACTATTCCTTCTTAAATCATCAAGGTGCTTCATGGAGTTGGTCATTCCCTGCTGGACTACCTGCATCATCAACAGAACGAAATCCAGCTGTATTTTTCGCTAATACAGGAACCCATTTGGCGGTACTTACCATAACAGATCAATTTGGAAATACAGACCAAGACTCATTGTATGTTACAGTTACTGAATTTGCTGCGCAAGCTTTCGTGAATGAAGATTTCCAATCAACATTTTTGCCGGCAGGTTGGTTTCAAACGAACTATGACAATAATGCGCAATGGGAACAAACAGATGATGCTGGTGGATTTGGTAATTCGACTCAAAGTGCTATTTTCCGCAATTTTGACTTGGATTCACAAGGTACTGATGACGATATGAATATTACAATGAACACCTTGAACACCTCTGCAATGAATATGAGTTTTGATGTAGCATATGCGCAATATGGTGGACAATATTCGGATACATTAGAAGTTTTAGTTTCTACAGATTGTGGCGCAAATTTTACAAGTGTATTTTTAAAAGGAGGAACAACGCTTGGAACGGCTCCTACTAATACAAGTTATTTTACTCCCGCACCAGGTGAATGGAGAAATGAAACAATGAACCTTTCCGCATTCACCAACTTTGAAAAAGTAATCGTGGCTTTCAGAAACAAAGGTCACTGGGGAAATAATATCTATGTCGACAACATTAATATCACCTCTGATTTAGGAATTGAAGAAACCGCAAAACAATTTGATATTTATCCTAATCCGATTGAAGCTGGTGGAAAACTTTATTTGGAAGGAATTGAACTTGGTGCAAAAATTATTTTTCGAGATTTGAATGGAAAGACGATTTTGAATCAGACCATTTCTACAAATGAAATTAGCTTACCTCCTTCTCTTCAAAGTGGGGTTTACTGGATTAACATTCAAACAGAGAATTCTATTTGGAATAAGAAATTGCTTGTTAAGGGAGAATAGGGTTTTTAATTCAACCCTTCAATTTCATTGTGGAGAAGTTGAATGAAGAATCAACCAAGAAAATGCTTCTTCTCTACTCGTAAATCCTTTAGTTGGAGCAACTGGTTTGTTGAATTTTACAAAAAAATTAAAAAGTATTTTTTTGGGAAGACTGTCAATAAGAAGCGCGGTTGCCTGTGTAAATTTGACTCCTTCAGGAGATGAAGCGAACTCTTTTCCTTCATTACTTATAGTTAAAAATTCATGAAATGTCATGTAGATCGGCATTTTGTTACCTTTTCCTAAATTCCCTATAGAATTTTGTGCATGGACCAAATGATGAACTTCTATCAATTCTAGATTTTCATCCCAAACAATTTCAATGATACCGTTATCATACAAAACACAACGGAACATTTCTTCCTCTTGAAATTCCTTAACGACTGCTAATTGGCTTAACATTTATAGTTGAATCTTTGCATTTAGTATGGCAATTCGTCAAAGAAATATGAGATTGATATCATACTTCCAATGAATTGGGTTAAAAATATAAAAAGAATTTGAAGAATTAAGCAATTTACTAAAATACTCACAAATTGATTTAAACAGCTTTTCGTTGGACAATTTAATCTTTGAATTCAACCTTCACAGCAGAAATGATTTCTGTATCAATTCGTTGTTCATTGAGAATTGTGAAGCCATGTTTTAAATAAAAAGGTAAAGGAGAAACATATTTTTCACCATTTGCTTTAACATCATTGTCATGATCTATAACCCATCCATAAAAAATAGGATAGTCTTTCTTAAAAGAATCAATTAGTTGATTTCCAAGTTCTTGACCTTGATATTTTTTGACGACAAGTATAGAAAACCGATGTTCATCCTCTTTTTCAAACATTACACCCCAAGCGATAATTTCTTGTTTTTCGTTTTCAATGATGTAATGCATATAGCTTTTCGCATCGTTTAGTAAAATTCTAAATCGATTGTTCAGCTTTATCGGATATTCGTCATTCCAAGCTTGATTAATTTGTTCCACCTGATTAAGAGAAAGCTCCTTGGTTTTAATGATAGTTTGAAAACTCATTGTTGAACTTCCGCATCTTTCAAATCAATGAATTCCTTGATTTTTTCATTTTCAATGAGTACTGTCAAATTGTAGTAAACTAACTTCCACTCCCCTTTTTTCTTTACTAAGATCCCTGAGCCACGACATCCCCTCATCCAAGTATCCAGATCTTCATCAAACCACGCCATTTTCTTATTAGCAGAATACATCCAAACACGATTTGTTGCTTTGAAATCCCATGCCTTACCTTTATCGAAATATGGTTTGGAAAAAGCAGCGAATTGTGCTTTTGTCCAACGCTCACCTGGTGCTGTCCCTAAAAAGACAAATGATGTATCCATTGCTCCAAAATACGAACTAAAATTAGTTTGCGTTGCAGCCAAATGCCAGTCATCTATGAATTGATCGAGGTTCTTTTGGGAAAAAGCGGTAACACATGTAGCCGCAGAAAAAATTAAACTGAGAATTGTTGTTTTCATAATTTTATAAATGTAATTTTTCTTTTTTTCCTATCAAAAAAAAGGCACCAACTTTCGATGATGCCTTTCATATTTGAATTTATGAATTACTTCGTTGCTTTCGATTTTTCGATTGCTTTGCACATTTTAACCGCATTCTTTACATTTACTACAGCTCCTGTAACAGATAAACTTGCGAAATCAACTAAGTCTTCTGTTCCAGGTTTCATGTGTTTTTTTCCTTTATAAGAAACAGATGATTTTAACATCACATCTTTAATTTCTGCCATTGTCATCGTTGGAAAATATGATTTCAACATAGCTGCAACACCTGCAACCATTGGTGCAGCCATTGACGTTCCTTGCAATTTCATATAAGAACTTTGTGGAACACTATTGTAAATTTCAAATCCTGGAGCGAAAACATCTACTTTCGTTTGACCATAATTTGAAAATACTGCCGCTAATTCTTCCTTTGCAAAACGAGTAGAAGCTCCAATCGTCAAGAAATGCGCTAAAGCAGCTGTTTGGAAAGAGTACATTGAGGTTGGGAAGTTTGGATTTACATCCACATCTGCCGCATCATTTCCTGCTGCATGCACCAATAAAACTCCTTTTGAATCGGCATACTTAAATGCTTCGTATACTTCTTTTTGGTGCGGTGAATAGCTCTTTCCGAATGACATATTAATAACTGAAGCACCATTGTCAACTGCATAACGAACAGCAAGAGCGATATCTTTATCAAATTCATCTCCGTTTGGAACGGCTCTTAAAGACATCAATTGCACATTATCAGCTACTCCATCTCCACCTAAATCGTTCTTACGAACCGAACCAATAATTCCACCAACGTGAGTTCCATGCAAAGCATCTGGACCTTCAACATCTGGGTTACCGTATGCTCGGTCATTAAAATCATCTGGATTATCACCAATCACATCGCGATCAATGAAATTCACATTTAAATGAAAATTCACGATTTGTTCAACTTGTGCTTTTTGTTCATCTACAACCTCCATCGTCAACTCGCCAGATAAAATTGCTTCAGCCGCACGCTTCAGTTGCTGCATTTGCTCATCTGCTGGTTTCCAAGCATCCAAATCTTTCTGCGTGTAATTCTCTTTTCCGATTTGAGCAGACACCATAATAGGAATTTGCTTAATCATCATCGGCATCATATCTAACTGGGCTAAAACTGAATTATACATCTCTAATTCAGCAGTAACGTCTTCTTTGATTTTTAGAAATTCATCGTATTCCACTTTCTCTTCTTTCGAAAGCGTTTCCGGATCAATTTTTTCGTACTTCTCGGTATACTTACGCAACAAACGCGTTTTTTCTAAGTTTGCTTCATTCAAATTAGTTCCATCCGTATTTCCTAAAAAGTTCCATCCATAGACATCATCTACATAACCATTCTTGTCATCATCGATTCCATTCTTGGCAATTTCATCCTTATTTATCCAGATTTTTCCTTTTAAATCCTCGTGTTCTATATCAATTCCAGAATCAATTACCGCTACCACTACTGTTGTTGATTGTTTTTTCTTCAACATTTTATAAGCCTTTTCGGTCTCCATTCCTGGCTTTTTACCATTATACCAGTTTAGAATTTCTTTTGTGTCTTGTGCATAAAAGAAATTAGTTATTCCGATTGCAAAAACGGCAAGACTCAGTTGAATGATGATTTTTTTCATGTAGATTTTTTTAATCAGTATTAATATCAGCTAAAGTAAAAAAAATAAACACCGCGCATTCTTTTTTTTAACCATTCGGTTTATATTTACGTCTTAAGGTTTAAATTGATTACAAATGGTTTCTTTCAAATTCACAATTCGACTTACTTTACTTACTTTTTTATTTGGAATCAGTATTTCCAAATCAATTGCTCAATCTAATAAATTTCAGTTTGATAAAACGTTACAGAAATCTGGTAATATTGTCACAGCCTTTACTGTTCCTTATACCTTAGAGAATTTAGATTTTTTGCACCAAGAAGGTATAAATATAAAAGCAATTACGCGAAATTGGATCTATATTTCCGCCACTCCTAATTGGGTTTCAGAACAAACTGAATCTAAAAAACTAAGTGACTTTTATTTCGAATATGCTCCACCATCTGTTTTGGCTGATAGTGCTCGTTTTACACATTTCGTAGATCCAGTTCATGCAGGAACAAATGGATTAGATGGCGCTTACACGGGAAAAGGTGTTGTCATCGGTTATGTGGATCAAGGAATTGATTTTAATCACCCAGATTTCATTAGTGCAGATGGAACAAAACGAGTGATTCGTTATTGGGATCATACGTTAACCAGCGGCGGACCAGCTTCACCATACGGATACGGAGTAGTTTGGGATAGTTTATCAATTGCGAATGGAACTTGTACTAGCTCGGAATCAACTACTGCTCATGGAACAACTGTTGCAGGTCAAGGTTCTGCTAACGGTTTAGCAAATGGCACCAATAAAGGTATGGCACCGGAATCATCTATTATTATTGTTGAAACTGATTTCAATTTACCCAATTGGACCTTGAGTATTGCTGATGCTTGTGACTACATCTTTAAGGTTGCGGATACATTAGGAATGCCAGCAGTAGTTAATTTAAGTTTAGGAACTTATTTAGGTAGTCACGATGGAAATGACCCCGCTTCAGAATTAATGGAAGACTTGCTCGATGCCAAACCAGGTCGTATTATTGTCTGCGCAGCTGGTAATTCAGGTGGACAAGGTAAATACCATGTCAATGAAATCGTTGGTGGTGATACATCTTTTGTTTGGATTAAAAATAATCCAAGTTCTTCTGCTGCACTTGGAGCAAACCATATTTATTTTGATTTATGGACAAATGAAATAGCAGCTACGTTTCAATATGCTTTTGGTGCAGATACTCCCGGACCAAATTATAGTTTACGAGGCACAACTGATTTCCGAACAGCCCTTTTAGGAATTGGAACAACAATTTATGATACTATTTATAATGAGATTGGTCAGCGAATAGCCACCATTGAAATTTATCCTGAATTAGTTGGTGACAATTATAATTTGCAAGTATATTTTTCAAATGTAGATTCAACTGCATACTTATATCGATTCATGACAAAAGGTTCTGGATCTTATGATATTTGGAGCGGAGAATGGATGGGATTAAATGATTTTGAAACGAATATTCCATCAACAATTCAATATCCACCAATTGCGGATTACGTTATGCCCGACAGTTTGCAAACTATCGTATCATCTTGGGCATGTTCTCAAAAAGTTATTACAGTTGGTAATGCGCGAAATCGCCAAGGGCACATGGATAAAAATAATAATTACTACACTCCTGCCACTTATACTCCAACCGGAGAATTAAGCCCAAATTCAAGCAAGGGGCCAAATCGAAATAATGTAATTAAACCAGACATTACTGCATCAGGTGATGTTTCATTAACTGCAG
>JBIIKG010000244.1:0-3872 GCA_044233275.1 Crocinitomicaceae bacterium
CAACCGATCAATTTGCGATTGTTCTTTGTAAGAAATTCATCCATTTGACGAATAAAAAAGCTTTGTAATTCATGTTCGTCCTTTAAATTATTGTCTTTAATATTCTTTTGGCATTCTGTGCATTCATGCCAACGTGTTTTTGGCGCTTCATCACCTCCAATATGAATATATTCAGAAGGAAACAATTCTAGAACTTCGGTTAATACATCTTGCAGAAAAGTAATTGTTTCATGTTTCGAACAAAATATATCATCAAAAATACCCCAAAGCCCTGGTACATTCTGTTGCTTCCCAGTACACGATAATTCAGGATATGCAGCTAATGCAGCTCGGGCGTGTCCAGGCATTTCAATTTCGGGAACAATAGTAATATATTTATTTTGTGCATACGCAACCACCTCTCGAATTTGATCTTGAGTATAGTATCCGCCGTGATTATCTTTAGAATAAGTATGCGGTGTCATGCTATAATGCCCATTCAAGGTACTATCTCGCCTCGACCCAATAGAAGTTAATTTCGGATATTTTAAAATTTCAATTCGCCAACCTTGATCATCAGTCAAATGCCAATGGAAAACATTGAATTTATAGAACGCCATTAAATCGATGTAGCGTTTTACTTCATCAACCGAAAAGAAGTGGCGACTTACATCAAGATGCAATCCCCTCCACTGAAAACGAGGTGAATCTTGAACGAAACATTCATTTATGAAATAATTCTGTTCATTGAACTGAATTAACTGTATGAGCGAGTTAATTGCATAAAAACAACTTGCTTCGGAACTGTATGTAATAATTATCTTTTCGTTGACTGCAATCGAATATGAATCTTGCGGAACATTTTCTATACGTTTGAATTCTAATTGTCGCCCTGCTGATGAATGAACCACACGGATTCCCATATGATCGTTTAACGTTTCAGTCAAATATTTTAAAATATTCACCGGAGCATTCGCTGGATCGATTGAAAATTCACTAGCAATATTCAATTGTCTAGATCCCGTTTGATAAATGGATGGAGCGGGAATAATGGGACACTGACTAAAAGCCAGTGAACTAAGTAAAAACAACGCAAAGAATGTAACTCTCTTCATACTTTTAAATAAAAAATCCCGATAATTAATCGGGATTTAAATTACATATTTCTTCGATATTGGCCGCCAACTTCAAAAAGCGCATTGGTAATTTCTCCGAGAGATGCGTATTTACAAGCTTCCATTAATTGTTCAAACATATTTCTATTTTGAACAGCTGCGAGCTGTACTTTAGAAATGTATTCTTTCGAAATATTCGCATTTCCTTCGTGCAGATTTCGGAGCATTTCAATTTGATATTGTTTTTCTTCTTCTGTCGCACGAATTACCTCTTTTGGTAATACCGTAGGTGAACCTTTTGAACTCAAGAAGGTATTTACACCGATAATTGGAAATTCACCAGTATGTTTCAAGGTCTCATAATACAAAGATTCTTCTTGAATTTTCGAACGTTGATACATCGTTTCCATGGCACCTAAAACACCACCACGTTCTGTAATTCTGTCAAACTCTAACAATACAGCTTCTTCAACCAAATCCGTCAACTCCTCAATAATGAATGAACCTTGTAAGGGATTTTCATTTTTCGTTAAACCTAATTCTCTATTAATGATCAATTGAATCGCCATTGCACGACGAACAGATTCTTCTGTCGGCGTTGTGATAGCTTCATCATAGGCATTTGTATGCAATGAATTACAGTTATCATAGATAGCGTATAGCGCTTGTAAGGTTGTACGAATATCATTAAAATCAATTTCTTGAGCGTGCAATGAACGTCCAGATGTTTGAATGTGGTATTTTAACATTTGAGCACGAGAATTTGCTCCATATTTCTTTGCCATAGCTTTCGCCCAAATTCTGCGAGCTACTCTGCCAATTACTGCATATTCTGGGTCAATACCATTTGAAAAGAAGAACGATAAATTCGGACCAAAATCATTGATACTCATTCCACGACTCATGTAATACTCAACGTATGTAAATCCATTTGAAAGCGTGAATGCTAACTGCGTAATTGGATTCGCTCCTGCTTCAGCAATATGATAACCTGAGATAGAAACAGAGTAAAAGTTTCGTACCCCTTTTTCAATAAAGTACTGTTGAACGTCACCCATTAATCTCAATGCAAATTCTGTTGAGAAAATACATGTATTCTGTGCCTGATCCTCTTTCAAAATATCGGCTTGAACTGTTCCTCGAACTTGTGTCAACGTTTCTGCTTTTATTGTCGCATAAACATCAGCTGGTAAAACTTGATCACCTGTAACTCCAAGAAGCATTAATCCTAAACCATTGTTTCCTTCAGGCAATTCTCCTTGGTATTTTGGTCGGGCAACACCTTTTGATTTATAAATTGCAGCAATTTTTTCTTCAACTTCTTTTTCTAATCCGTTGGATACAATATACTTTTCACAATTTTGGTCTATCGCTGCATTCATAAAATAACCCAACAACATTGGAGCTGGACCATTAATTGTCATTGAAACAGAAGTCATTGGGTGACTTAAATCAAATCCAGAGTACAATTTTTTGGCATCGTCTAAACAGCAAATTGAAACTCCAGAATTTCCGATTTTACCATAAATATCGGGACGAATATCTGGATCATTTCCATAAAGCGTTACTGAATCGAAAGCTGTTGAAAGCCGTTTCGCCGGCATACCAAGAGAAACATAGTGAAAACGCTTATTTGTTCGCTCAGGGCCACCTTCACCAGCAAACATCCTTGTTGGATCTTCACCTTCACGTTTGAAAGGGAAAAGACCTGCAGTGTAAGGAAATTCCCCTGGTACATTTTCTTGCAAAGACCAACGTAAAATATCTCCCCAAGCTGCATACTTTGGTGTTGCCACTTTAGGTATTTGCAGGTGAGATAAAGATTCCGTGTGCGTATCTAATTTCAATACTTTGTCTCTCACCTTGAATTCAAAGGTTGGATTTTTATAAGTCGCTTTCTTTTCTTCCCATTTTTGCAGTAAATCCCAATTTTTAGGATCGAAATTTAATTTTTCACTTTCAAAAACTTCTTGTAAACTTTTAACCAAACGGTCTTTATCTTCTAAGTTAGAATCTTTCAAGGTTTGAATGGAAGAATTCAATCCAAATAATTTATTGGCTACTTCTACTTGATTGTCAACCCATTTATCGAATGAACGATTATTTTCTGAAATTTCGGAAAGGTAACGTGTGCGATCTGGCGGAATAACAAAGATTTTCTCAGACATTTCATCTGTAATGACAAAAGTTGATTTCAAATCCGCACCTGTTCTCTCAACCACTTTGTCCATGATCACTTTATAAATGGAATTCATTCCCGGATCATTGAACTGAGAAGCGATTGTACCATAAACAGGCATTGTATCAACATCGTCATCCCATAAATTATGGTTGCGTTGGTATTGTTTTCTAACATCACGAAGTGCATCTAAGGCACCTCTTTTATCGAATTTATTTAATGCAATGACATCCGCAAAATCCAACATGTCAATTTTCTCTAGTTGCGTTGCCGCACCATATTCAGGCGTCATAACGTATAAAGAAACATCAGAGTGGTCTAGAATTTCTGTATCGGACTGACCAATACCAGAAGTTTCAAGGATGATCAAATCATATTCTGCTGCTTTAAGTATTGTAATTGCTTCAGCTACGTGTTTTGACAAGGCTAAATTTGATTGACGAGTTGCTAATGAACGCATGTAAACCCGGTCACTCTTGATTGAATTCATTCGGATTCTATCACCAAGTAAAGCTCCACCAGTCTTTCGTTTCGATGGATCTACCGAAACCACAGCCATTTGTTTGTTTGGAAAATCAATTAAAAAACGACGCACTAAT
>JBIIKG010000245.1:0-3851 GCA_044233275.1 Crocinitomicaceae bacterium
TCTACCATTTCCAGGTAGAAATTATTACATCAGTTTAAATTATCAATTAACATTTAAATCAAAATCAAATGAAAAAGTCAATTAGTTTAGTAGCACTTGCTCTTGTTGCAAGTAGTTTTCTTTCATCATGTAAGAAAAATCAATGTACAGAATGTCATTATGAAAAAAATGGCCTTGAAGTAGAATTGGGTGAGAAATGTGGTGACGATATAGAAGCACTTGAAGCAAGTGGTTATAACGATGGTGGAACGGTTTACGAGGTACACTGTCACGAGCATTAAGTTTTATTTAGTTGAGTTTAAAGGGAAGTGGAAACACTTCCTTTTTTTGTTTACACTAATTTAATCTGTTCATATAGATTTTATGTAAAATATAAAGTGATTTAAAAATAGGGTGATATACAGCTAACACCCTAAAGGGAAATTTGCATAAAAAATAGATAAAATGAAAAGAAAATTAGTATCACTACTTATGTTGGGATTTTCTGTAGCAAGCTTTGGTCAATCGTTTATTGCAAAGTGGGATTTCAACTCAATTGTGAATGACGCTGCAACTGCAACTGGAGTTAATACACCGTCATTAGGTTCAGGAATTTTTAATACTGTTGGAGGAGTAACAAATACATATTCTACAGGTAATCCAAATGACTTGAACACGACGGATAATTCAGGTTTTCAAACAACTGGCTATCCCGCATCAGGATTGAATCCAAAAACTGGTGGTGTTCAATTTGATCTTTCTACAGTCGGTTTTAATAAGGTTCAATTAGAATTTTACCAGCGATTAAGTAACACTGCGGCAAATACATGGGTGCTCCAATATACATTGGATAATACAGGAGTTAGCACTGGAGGGACTGTTGTATGGACGGATGCTACGACTTATACTTTTACTCCTGCACCAACAGGTACAGGTGATACGTGGTATTTAAGAACGTTTGATTTTTCGGCAATTGGTGGATTGAATAACAACGCAAATGCTGGATTCAGAGTTGTATCTGATTTTGACCCAGTTACTGGAAATTACCTTGCTGCTCGTTCAACTAGTACATATGGAACAGGAGGAACTTGTCGTTTTGATCTCGTAACAGTGAAAGAGGCAGAAGGAACGGCTTCGATTGTAACGGCAAGTAATTTTCAAATCGTGACAGAGACAGCTGGAACTGTAAATGTACCTGTTACGTTTGCAAATGCAAATAATGCACAAGCAGAAGTGGTGTTCGAAATTTCTGGATATTCTTCTGGAAGTCTGGGAACAGATTTTAATTGGTCGGTTGATGACACTTTAACTATTCCTGCATTATTTAATGGGGTAGTTAATTTTCCAATTACTATTTTAAATGATAGCCAAGCAGAGAGAGCAGAAACAGTCATTTTAAAAATTAAATCACACAGAAATGCGCTTGTTTCAGCGTCGCAATACTACCAAATCATTTATGTAAAAGACAATGATTATACGGCACCAGTTGGTACAAATGAGTTAAACATGAACTTATTGACGAGTTTTTCAAATGGTGCTGCTGGAGCAAATTCGGCTGAAATCGTTGTGTATGATTCATCAACTTACCGTTTATATATTGCAAATAGTATAGGGGCAAAGTTGGATATTGTTGATTTCTCAAATCCTTCTACACCTTTATTGTTAAGTAGTGTGAATGTTACGCCTTATGGTAATATCAATTCTGTTGCTGTTCATAATGGCGTTGTAGCAATGGCAGTTGAGAATGCGAATGCGCAATTAAACGGTTCAATTGTCTTTTTAAATCAAGATGGAGTTTTTATTAGTCAAGTTACCGCAGGTGCAATGCCTGACATGATAACCTTCAATAAAGATTTTACAAAAATCCTTACAGCAAATGAAGGTGAACCAGATGCAACATATGCTGTTGATCCTGAAGGTTCAGTAACTATTGTAGATTTAACTCCCGGTTATGCAGCTTTAACGAATGCAAATGCTACCACAGTTTCTTTGACACAATTCAATGGACAAGCAGCTGCTTTGATTGCACAGGGAATTAGAATTTTCTCTACAAGCGCTTCTGTTGCTCAAGATATGGAGCCAGAATATATTGCAATCTCTGATGATAACACAAAGGCTTACGTTAATTTACAAGAAAACAATGCAATGTTAGTGATTGATTTGGCAACATCTGTTATTGAAGCAATTCGTCCATTGGGTTACAGTGATTATTCAACAGGAAATGGAATGGACGCATCTGATCAGACAGGTCAAGTATTAATTACTTCATTACCTGTAAAAGGAGCTTATATGCCAGATGCAATGGTTTATTCTACAATTGGAGGTCAAGGTTATTTGTTTACCGCAAATGAAGGTGACTCAAGAGAATTTGGTTCTGTGGTTGATGCAAACAGAATTTCCACATTGAATTTAGACGCAACAGTTTTTCCTGATCAATTGATTTTGAAGAATAACCGTTTAGCTGGACGTTTAAGTGGGTTGAAATATTCAGGTGATACGGATAACGACGGTGATTTAGATGAAATCCATACAATGGGTGGAAGATCTTTTAGTATTTGGAATGCTGCAACTGGCGCGCTTGTCTTTGATTCAAAGGACTTAATTGAACAAATCGTTGCTGCTCACCCTGTTTATGGAGCAATTTTTAATGCTTCAAATTCAATTGGAACTCCTTCATTAAAAAATAGAAGTGATGATAAAGGTCCAGAACCAGAAGGTGTAACGACAGCAACTATCAATGGTGATAATTACCTGTTTGTTTCATTGGAGAGAGTAGGTGGAGCGATGATCTTCAATATTAACGATCCTGCCAATCCAGTTTATGTTGGTTACAGAAACAATCGTTCTACAACTGCAAGTGGTCCAGATTTAGGAGCGGAAGGAATGATTTACATTTCACCAGAAGCTTCTCCAAACGGAAATTCAATTATCATTCTTGCAAATGAAGTGAGCAGTACACTTTCAATTTATCAAGTGAATACGTGTGCTGAAATTGCTGGGGCAGAAATTACAGCTACTGAAACTACTTTGTGTGAAGGCGAAACAACAGAATTTACAATTCTCGGTTCAGCTGGTAGCACGGTTCAATGGTATTTAAATAACCAAGAAATTGTTGGTGCTAATTCAACAACGTTAACAGCAAACGAAAGTGGAGAATATGAGGTGTATGTTCAAAGTGATTTGTTTGCTTGTACTGATACCTCTACAGCAGTTCAGCTGACTGTAAATGCATTGCCATTGGTTACAGCGTTAATTACGGATGAAATTATTTGTGAAGGTGAATCAGTTGTTTTAACTGGTCAAGGTGCGTTAACGTATACTTGGAATAACGGAGCTTCAGATAATGTTTCCTTCTCACCAAGTGCTTCAGCAAATTACACGGTAGTTGGAGAAGATGCAAACGGTTGTGAAAATACCGCATCAATTTATTTGACTGTTAACCCACTTCCATTGGTTGTGGCGAATGTTACAGATACTGCAATTTGTGAAGGTCAAAATATTATTTTCTATGGTTCAGGTGCGCAATCTTACACATGGAATAATTCAATTGTGAATGGTGTATCGGTTATGTTGATGAACTCAGGAACATTTGATGTAACTGGAATAGATGTGAATGGATGTACAAATACTGATAATGTTTCAGTTATTGTAAATTCTGTACCGAGTATTACTTTAGGAGCGGATACAACTATTTGTTCATACAATGCACCGTTAGAATTGAGTGTAGCTGGATTGTATGCTTCTTACAGCTGGAATACAGGTGCATCAACAGCGTCGATTGAAGTGAATCAAACTGGATCGTATGCTTTAACTGTAACAGCTGCTAATGGTTGTACAGATTCAGATGCAATTTTGGTTATTCTTGATCCTTG
>JBIIKG010000246.1:0-3848 GCA_044233275.1 Crocinitomicaceae bacterium
TTGCAGCAAATGTTCCAAGAACGGTTATTTTTGATAGCATGTAAGCAAGTATTCCTTGATTAAACATGCGTTCGCGTTTATAAATTGGGGCTTCTCCTACAATTTCTCTCGCCGCATTATTGGTTCCAAACCAAACCGCACTTACAGCTAACAAAAATGGCACTGCAGATGTTATATCTTGAAAAATCAAACAAATTAAACCCGCAATAATTGGGGCTTGACCGACCAAAACTAGGGTATTCAATCGATCATTTAATTTAATATTGAAATAGCGAATTGTCAACCACCAATATTGATGAAAGAAATTAGCATGTCTCGAATTTTGCTTTTCTTTTGGAGCTTGCATTGTTCCCAAAGCAGGATGATTCTGCTTATGATTGTTAATCCATTGAGAAGCTTGTGGCATTGCTAATTGAGCATATACTTTTATCGTGTCGTCAACTTTGAAATGACTTAAATAAGAACTGGTTTCTCCTTGGAAAACTTTATGTCCACCCTCAGCCATAAAAATGACTGTATCCATGTAATTGAGATCTTCCGGTTTGTGGGTGACCATAATCACTGTTGTACCTTTATTCGAAAGATTTCTAAGAATTTCTAAAAATTCTTCGATCGTTTGCGGATCCAAAGGAGAAGTCGGTTCGTCCAGAAATAGAATCAATGGATCAGTCAAAATTTCAACCGCAATCGAAACGCGCTTGCGCTGTCCGCCACTTATTTTTCCAACTAGGTTTTTACGAATGTGTTCAATATTCAAATCCTTCAGAACCTGTTCTATTTTCTGCTGAATGATGGTTGAATCACTATGCTCTAATCGCAATTTAGCTGCATAATAAAGCGATTGCTCTACAGTCAATTCGCGATGAACAATATCATCTTGCGGAACGTAGCCTATTTGAGTTTTAAGGTAATCGTAGTTCTCATTTAACTCCAAGCCACTAATGTACACACGACCACTGCTTGGCGGAGAATCACCATTCAAGGCTTTTAATAAGGTTGATTTCCCACAACCAGAAGGCCCCATAACAGCCAACAAAGTCTTAGAAGGAATTTCAAAACTACATTCGTGCAATCCAATTTTTCCATTTTCAAATTGCTTCACAATGCGCTCTGTGCGAATAGCAACTTCTTGTGTTAAATCTTTGACTCTTCCGCTTAAACTTAACTGAAAACGACCAATGATAATCGTATCATTTTGATTCACTTTCATTGTGCCATTCACTCTACGGCCATTGACATAGGTACCATTTAATGAGCCAAGATCCGTGAGGACAAATTCATTTGCACCTTTTTTCTCAATTGTAGCATGATTCCTACTGATTGAATTATGACCTAGGAAAACATCACAATCAGGATTGCGTCCAACGGTTAAAAGTCGTTTGCCATTGAACTTTTCAAGAATATTTGTGGTAGAAAAATTATTGTCTCCAGTATTTTTAGCGCTAGATGAACGTTGCACCTTAGCTATTTCGTAATTATCGGGATTGAAGACTAACTCCACCCCATTCTTACCGGAAAAGTACAAACGATCTGTTGGTCGCAGTTGATATGGAACACCTGGTTCAAGTTTGCGATCGTTTAAAAATGTTCCATTGCTCGAGTTCATGTCAATTACGTGCAAATTACCATTCGCATCGTAAATGAGTTGCGCATGTTGACTTGACACAACATTATTATTGATACAAATTTGTGCACTTGATGACCGGCCTACAACTACCTCAGAGGATTGACCTTTAACAAATGCAAATTTCACAAGCAGTTTACCCTCGCTTATAAAGCCTAATTTTAGTTTCTCAGAATTACTCATGCTCCTTGATAATTGTAATTTTTTGAGTGAGTGGTTCCACTAAAAAGTGTTGTTTAATCGGTATTTTTATTTCTCTACCTTTTAAAGAAATTAAAGCGTAACCATCTAGGAAATAATCTAATTTACCTTTCAATACCTTTTGAAAACCTGAAAGAGTAGTGTTTAAATTATCCACTTGTACATCACCTTCTATTTGTTCTGTGGCATTACAAGCAACTTCTTTATCAATATCAAAATCCCATACAGCAACTCTATTCTGTTTTGCTTCATCTGCATAGATTGCGTAGTGCATTGTTTCTAATTTCAAGGGTAAACTCAAGGTATTTTTAAAATCAAAATCAACCTTAAAAGTGCTTTCTTTTATTGCTGCATTGATTAATTTGACTGATTTCATTTTTAATCCATCACCTTCCATTGATTGAGCGACAAGTGTGTTCACTAAATCATCGGTTTTGAGCCAAGTTGGAATCACTTTATGGGAACGAATTCCGAGAAAAGTGAACTTTCCTGTTAAATCAATGTCCACTAAAATAGAATCAAGTAGCAAGATTTCCTTTAAATCATTTTTCATTGAATCAGGATAAAAATCTAAATCAATTGGTAAACCAGAAAGTGCTTTTCGTTGAAATGAAACTAAGTCTGTTGAAGCACCCACAGCAACCAATCGATTTTTGTAGAGCATTTTGAACTTAATTTCTTTTCCATTAATCGAAAACCAATTTGAATTATAGATTCCAACATTCACTGATGCTTTGAATACACCATCATTAAATGAATGAATTTCAAATGAGTTGATCTTTTTAAATTCAGGATATGAAACAGTCTGGGCTAGAATCAAGCCAACACAAAACACCGTGCAAAAGACAATGAAAAAAGTTGATTTATGAAATTGCTTTAAGACCATTAAGATTAAAATTTGGTGTTTTGCTTGAATTAGAAAAGGATTAACTATTACTCAATCGTTTATTAATTTCCTGATATACAATCAAAATCATAATTATTCAAAATATGATTACGCGAACATGATGCACGTTTTTCTGAATAAGGATGTGAACGCATTAAATTCTCAAGGGCATTAAATTCTCCTTCATCAAACTCTTTCTGCATCCGCTCCCATAATTCAATATTTACACATCCATTGTAACCAGCAGCAATTGCTAAATCAATTCCTGTCATATCACAATGGGTTTCTTTTTTCTGACCAAAAGAAATCGTAGCAAGTTGAACCAATGCAGCACCTTCAGCAGTTATTATGCTCTCTTTCTGCAGATAATCTTTGATATGCCCAAGTTCGTTGTGATTGATTTCATGCCCAATTACGCAAGCAAGCTCATCATTGGTTTTGCAGAAACTATACATTTTTGTTGTCATAAATATTTTTGCACCAGCAGTAAAAGCATTTAACTCGTCAGAATCAATTAAATAGATTTGATAATTAAAACCTTTCGGTTCTTTGATCTCTTTTGTTAAGTGATTCAAGATAGTTTTAAGATTTTCAACTTTGACTCCTGCATCAATAAATTGGTATTCATTTCGGCAATCAGTTAACAATTGATTACCAACTTCCACTTCATCTTGAAGAGTGATTTCGGTACTGAGCGCATTAGTAATCTCATTGTCAAGCTTCTCCAGCGCATCAATTACTTCCGTAGTACCTAAATCATTTTCGTCATTAAGGCAGGTGAAATCATAAGTAATTTGCTTTTCTGATTCCATTTTTTTAGGCTGTTCCGTTTTATCATTTGGTTTATCAGGATCTACAATTGGTGGTTTTCCATCACCAAGCACAAACTCATTCAACAAAAACCAGAAGCCACCTAATGCAACAATTACTGATAGGGTAATTAAAACAGTTTTTAATGCACCGTTCATTTTCTTGGGCGCACTATATTGATTGGACGAATATGCAGGTTCATTTGCCGCTGTTCCACCAGAATAATTAACCTGATTCCCACCTGTTTGTTCGTATGAATCAAAGTTTCTCCATCTCAGCGGAACATCCAAACCAGGTTTTACAATATCATTGGCAAGTAGTTGAACT
>JBIIKG010000247.1:0-3839 GCA_044233275.1 Crocinitomicaceae bacterium
TGCATGCCACACATGATGCTTGATTTGTTATTGGTGTAGTCACAGTTGATGAATTTGACCAAGTATAAGTAGGTGTTCCATTCGATACCGTTAATGTTCCATTTGTTTCGACACATACTGATAATGTAGCACATGGGTTAACTACAACAGAAATCGATTCAGAACCACATGCCAAGGTATATGTAATAGTGTGTGTTCCTGATCCTGCTGTGGTAGGATTGAAGACACCCGAAGCATTTACTCCCGGTCCAGACCAAGTACCACCTGGTGTTGCTGTAGTAAAAGTAAATGGGGCATCATTCACACAAAAATCTTCTGGAATGCAAATCGTCGCATCACAACAAGTTGCAGCGATAGGAGCACAAGCTGAAGCAAAAAATGATTGAACTCCACCTGAACGGCTTAGAGAAGTAGATGTACCTGAACCACCGCAAGCAATTACATCACCAGCTAAACTTACAACAACGTCATATACTTTAAAACTTGTTGCATAAAAAGCTTGTTGAACTAGTGAAGAATTGAATTTGTATACACCAGTTGTTGATCCAACATAAATATTACCGCAATTGTCGATGTCGATGCCGCTGTTAGTAACTTGATTTCCGCTTAAAAATACGTTGTTATATCCACCTCCAGGAATTGCCACTGTAGAGAGTATTGCTCCGGTTATTAAGGACCTTTTTTGCAATTGGTTACCACGATGAGTATAAACTGCATTTGCATCTGCTCTAATACCCATAATTCCTGCGTTATCGTACCTGAAGTCTTCACACTTATAACCATAGCCCATGCCATGATTGTCTTTATAGAAGCTTGAGCTATTATTTGGACATAAATTGAAATTATCATTCATATATCCAATTGTATCGTGAGTCATGAAATAATACTTTCCATTGGGTCCTGCTGCTATTGACCGAACCTCTTCTACATCTGGTGGAAATGCTAAAGTAGGACCATTTGAAATAAATTGCTCATTGTCAATATCCAGCGTACTCGTATTGACATCATAAATTACAGCATCTAAAACAGGAGGGAATACGGTGCCGCCTGTTCCTCCAATGATAAGTCCAGTTTGATCACAGTTAAATGCAATTGTCCAAAATTCAGCACTTGAAATAATACCTCCAGGACTAGCATTATTTAATAACATGGCACCAGCGGCACTTACTTTTTGAATTTGAGCAACTGATCCAGCGGTAACATATGAAATTCCTGTTAAATCAACCGCAAATGTACCTAACCAAACATTTGACGTGTCATAAGGAGTATTGTATGTCCATTGAAGTGCCCCAGTTGAATTATATTTCAGAATTTGCATTGGCATAATTCCTCCTAAGATGTAAACGTTTCCTGCACCATCTTTTTCGACTTCCCAAACGACATCCCAGTTGGTATTAAATGCTGGTGTTTGGGTCCATGGATCAATTATTAATGTTTGTGTGTTGTCATAATTTCCAACTGAAAAACGTATTGTGTTTTGTTCTTGTTTGAAAGAAGACGGAATAATATTACTCTTATCGCCTTGGTAGAAAGTAAGTGGTGCATGGTCAATTATTGAACCGAATTCAGTTGGTATATCAATTTTCCCATCCAAAAGTGCGATGTCTCGATCAAAAACCATAGCAACATCCGAGGGGTTTGCTCCCGGATGAACAATAATTGCATATTTGATTCCTATTTCAGGATGAACGACATATTCAATGTCAATATTTGAATAAATGTTCTTATAAGTAAGTTTTTTATACGCTTTAGCATTAGAAACACCAACATATTCTCCAGCTGAGTTCTTAACTGAGTAATTGTGGTAATCAATTGTTTCTTCAGATGTTACAAGTTGAGTAGCAGTTGACGGGTTAAGCCATTTCATGTTAACTGCATCTTGTTTGAACATGAATTTCCCAACTAGCTTTTCTTTCGACTTATGGTCATCGATAGAACTAACAGGTGAGTTCATAATACGCTCTCTTTCAGCACGAGGAATTTTACGCGCTTCCAGAAAATTGTACGAAATTCCTTTCTTACCAAATAAGATACGAGTTGAACCAAAATCAACAGCATACTCAATTTTACCTGTTGAATTAGTCTCAAATTCATCGAATTGTCCCAAATTTTCAATGAATGATTTACTCTTTGAATATTCTGCTGTCCAAGATGGTACATTCGTGACTTGTGCATTCAGTTGAGTAAAAAAGAAAAGAAAGGTAGTTAGTTGTAGAATTTTCATGACGTATAGTTTAATCATAAGAAAACTATTAAGCATCAAGATTTAAAAGTAGTAGTATATTAGCTTGATGATTAATAGGTTTTACAAAAATAAAAAACTATATCATTTTATTTAGAGGGGCTAGCCCCTCAATGTTTAAATATTCAATTCCTATGTAAGTGGGCTTCCCGTCATTTCTGAAGGCTGAAAAATATTTAATCGATTTAGAATTGTCGGAGCTACATCTGCTAATATTCCATCTTTCAACTTTGCATTTTCATTTGTAACAAGTACAACTGGAACCGGATTAAGTGAATGAGCTGTGTTGGGAGTTCCATCTGAATTAATAGCATAGTCAGCATTACCATGATCTGCAATGATCAGAAACTCATAACCATGTTTCAAACCAGTTTCAACGACTTCCTTTAAACAAGTGTCAACTGTTTCTACTGCTTTCACAATTGCAGAATAAACACCTGTATGTCCTACCATGTCTGGATTAGCAAAATTGAGACAAATGAAATTTGGTTTTTTCGTTTCTATAAAATGAACAATTTTGTCACGGACTTCAAATGCACTCATCTCTGGTTGTAAATCATAGGTAGCAACTTTAGGAGAATTTACCATTATTCGGTCTTCGCCTTCGAAAGCAGTTTCGCGGCCACCACTAAAAAAGAAAGTTACATGTGGATATTTTTCAGTTTCAGCAATTCGAACTTGTGATTTACCTTCTTTTGACAAAACCTCACCAAGTGTCATTGAAAGATTGTCTTTTTCGAAAATCACCTTGATTCCCTTGAAAGTAGCATCGTAATTTGTCATTGAATAATAATGCAAATCTAACGGAACCATCTTGAATTCATCAAATGCGGTTTGGCTCAAAACGGTGGTTATTTCTCTTGGACGATCGGTTCTGAAATTGAACGAAATTACAACATCACCATTTTCAATTTTAGCCAATGGTTGACCGTCTTCTTCAATGACACACGGTTCAATAAATTCATCTGTTTTATTGTTTGTATAAGAAGTTTCTATAGCGTCAGTTGCAGATGAAAATGCTTGACCATAACCATGAACCATAAGATCGTATGCTTTTTTCACACGTTCCCAACGATTGTCTCTATCCATTGCGAAATAGCGTCCGATAATTGATGCAATTTTACCTGTTGTATTTGTCAATTGGTTTTCCAATTCCTTCATGAATGCTAATCCGCTTTTAGGATCACAATCGCGGCCATCGGTAAAGGCATGAATGAAAACATCGGATAATCCATAATTTTCCGCCATTTCACACAAAGCATAGATGTGCTCTTGATTGCTATGAACACCACCTTTTGATACAAGTCCAATTAAGTGCAATTTAACACCCTTTTCTTTGGCTGTTTTCATTGCATCGATTAGAACCTCATTTTTGAAAAAATCGCCCTCTCGAATGGATTTATTGATTCGTGTCAATTCTTGATAAACAATTCTACCAGCACCAATATTCATGTGACCAACTTCTGAATTACCCATTTGACCATCAGGTAAACCAACATCTTCACCACTCGTTTTCAGGGTAGCATTGGGATACTTGCTTAACAAACTATCCATGAATGGAGTGTTCGCATTAAAAATTGCATCTGATTTCGAATGG
>JBIIKG010000073.1:0-12064 GCA_044233275.1 Crocinitomicaceae bacterium
TTGCGATTGATTTCTTCAGGCATTGTATTATCAAATGAACGGATTCCACCTTCAACATGCGCAAGTTTGATAGTTAATTTCTTCGCAACAATTGCACATGCCATAGTTGAAGTAACATCGCCAACAACCAAAACAAGGTCAGTTGGATTATTCAATAAATACTTTTCAAATTTGATGAGAATAGCTGCAGTTTGTTCTGATTGACTGCCACTCCCAACTTCTAAATTCACATTGGGTTCTGGGATTTCTAAATCATTGAAAAAACTCCCGCTCATAACTGCATCATAGTGTTGACCAGTATGAACCAATTGATATTTCACTTCCATTCCTTGCTTTTGAGCTGAATGTAAAGCATGAATTATCGGTGCGATTTTCACAAAATTTGGACGAGTACCGGCAACGAGTGTTATATGCATATTTAAATTGTGATGGTTAAAGATAGGATTTAATCAAGTTTTAAATCTATTTTTGGGATAGAATTACAATCAAATGTTTTGATTTCTGAAAAACAAAGTCAATTAGTCCTTTTCACATCTGATTTCCCATACGGAACGGGTGAAACATTTCTGGAAACGAAAATTGTATACCTGGCATAGTCTTTTAAATAACGATACCAATTGTAGGAAGCAAACCATATTTCGACAAGCTCAACACAGCGCCTACCGACACATAGGGCGGGAAGGCGTCTCTCGACTGGCTCGAGATAAATAACGAGAATGAGGAGTTTTTTCATTTTTTTTTCACTCATAGTTTTCCATTAAAAGAAAGTCGGCAATATGAACATGTTTTACTCCCTCAATTGTGTCGGTCCATATTGAATCCATTGTTACAACATATTTTGGGTAATGGTCCTTTAGTTCTATTAAGGTACCAAACTCCCTATCAACTGTATTTTTGTCAGGCAATATGTAGGCAACTTGAATGTAAAATTTTGCATTCCCTTTTGACGCTATAAAGTCAATTTCTTTTGTACCGACTTTTCCAACTGCCACATGGTAGTCTCTGCTTAATAATTCTAATAATACAATATTCTCTAAAATCCCAGAAATCATTCTGTCTTTATAACCCATTACTGCGTAAATAAGAGCTGGATCACTCACAAAATATTTCTCTTGTGTCTTCAATATTTCCTTCCCTTTAACATCATATCGTTGAATCCGATGGATGATGAAAGCACTCTCAAGGGCATTGAGGTAATTATAAACCGTATTTAAATCTATTTTTCGCTGTTGACTTTTAAAATAATCCGCCACATTTTTCGCGGAAAAGCTATTACCAATATTATCAAACACATATTTTACAATGCGCTCCAACAATTCTACATCTCTGATTTTATGCCGTTGAACAGTGTCTCTTAAGATGGCTGAAGAGTAAATATCAAAAACAATTTTATAAGCAGATTCTATTGAATAGTTAGACGTGTGAAGTACTGGGAATCCGCCAATTCTCAAAAAGTATTCAAATTTTTCAAGTTTACTTTTAGTACTGTTTTGAAGTTCTTTATTGAAGCTAAGACATTCCCGAAATGTAAGTGTTTGAATTTGAAATTCAACATATCTTCCAGCTAAGAAAGTGGCCAATTCAGATGATAATAAGTGCGAATTAGATCCTGTGATATATACATCAGCATCGAAATCGAGCATAAATGAATTAACTGCCTTTTCCCATCCTACAACTTCTTGAATTTCATCCAATAGAATGTACGACTTCTTACCAGGATTTATCTGTTGTTTTATATAGATGTACAGTTGTTCACCGGTTTTGATTTCCGAATAATTAAAACTTTCAAAATTGATCAGTAGAATTTGCTGTTCTTGCGCACCTCTATGAAGAATTTCATCTTTTAACAAGAGCAGCATACTTGATTTTCCAGATCGTCGGATACCTGATATGACCTTAATAAAAGGTTTATCTATGAATTCTTTAATCTTATCAAGATATAAGGTTCGCTTGATCATTTTTTAAGGTTATAAGCACAAATATAATATAAAATAATTCAGTTTTATAGGTTATAAACATAAAAACTATTTATTTTTTACGATTATACCGGGTATAACCATGTGAAATGGTGTTGATATGAAAAAACATTAGGACTCGATATAATCCGCTGAAACGGATCACTTGTAAAGCGACACTAATTGTAGGGACGCAAACCAATTTCGGCCCTTCGGCAGGCTCAGGGACCTCGGGCTCAGTGGCAAGTAGGCTCGAGATAAATACCGAGAATGCGAACTTTTTTCATTAGGTGCTAAGATAGTATATTGAGATAGAATGCCTCTAATTTTTTCATTTCGAGGGACCTATTCCCTAATGCTGAAACTTTTGTAAAAGCATTGATCAATAATTCATGGTTATAATTAGTCAAAGAATCTTCAATTATATCTTTTAACTCAGCTACTTCAAAAGAATTTAGCTTAATACACGTATTTTCAAAAAGGTCCTTATCATAATTCAAATTTGAAATAATCAGTGGACATTTTGCCGCCATTGCTTCCAAAGCAGAGTTTGGAGTTCCATCACTAATGGGTGTCATTATGCACAATGAAGCTTTTTTTAACATCATCCACATAGATGGTTGGTCTAAATAATCAATAACAAGGTAATTCAGCTTGATTTCGGCTTTTAATTGCTGTAGCCTTTTCAATTGAACTTGGTAATATTTCTCATCAAATTGTTTACCCCTAATAAAAACAAAGGTAAAGCCGTCAATAAATTTATGTTCTAATTGGGAAATAGCGTCTAACTGAAATTCAATATTGTAAATGGGTGACATGAAACGGGGTGAAAAAACAAATTCCTTGTCTCTTAATGAAGTTGGAATTAATTCAATTTGGTCTAATTGGCTAATTTTTTCAACATCAACTCCTGTTCTTACTAATTTTAAATTTGCACTCTTGAAAAGTTCTTGCGCTTTCTCAATTTGAGGCAAAGATGTTCCGGTCACAAAACTAGCCTTTAAAAAAGCTTTTTTGAATTGGCGAAATAGAAAAGAAAAATAAAGTTTTTTTAAGCCTTTCTCTGTCAGTAATTCAGGAATAACAAGTAAAATATCAGACCCACGCATCGTAATAATTGAAGGTGTTTTTGAAAAATTCAACCACAAAGCATGAGGAGTAGCAAACAAAACATGAACGAGGTCCGGACAAATACTTCGAATCAATCGTTTAAAGTAAAGGATTGCGCGAAGTGTACGGATCGGATGAGAAAGAGAAATTGGATTTATTGGTTCAAGAACTGTAATATGTAATTTCGTTAATTGATCAATTGTTTCTTGGGACAACGGATTTAAGCTATCCACCAAGAGAAAACAATGGTAGTTTTCAGTTTGCGCTGAAAAAAAGGTCATCCATTTAATATCATGAATACTATTTCCGTTGGCAATGTAGAGCACCTTTTTTCTACTCATGGCACCAAGTATTCGTTTTGAATCCATTTATGAAAAACATAGACAATCCATAAACGATGAGAATGGTCTTTTTCATCGCGCAAATGTTCGTTCCAAATTTTTTCAATAAACGTATAATTCAACGGGATTACAAGTTGTTGCGCAAATACCACATCTTCAAATTGCTTTCTCCATACATTTTTCATCCATTCACCAATAGGAATACCAAATCCTTGTTTTTCTCTGTAGATCAATTCTTTTGAAAAATGCTTTTCAGCTATTTTCTTCGTGACATATTTGTTTTCTTCCCCGTGCATGATAAATTCGTAGGGTAAACTATTACTGAATTCGATGAGGTCTTTATCCAAAAAAGGTGTTCGTAATTCCAATGAATTAAACATCGTTGCGCGGTCTGTTTTTACTAAATAATCATTAACCAAGCGCGTTTTAATGGAAGCGTGCAACAACACATCAAAGACATCATTTGTCTCACCTAGTGCTTTTATAATGGCGCTTTCATGTTCGCGTTTTGGTGCTTCGAAAAATAATTTATCGTTCAATAATTCTTTCAAAGCTCCTTGCGAAAATCCCATATTACGGTATAAAGCACTCGCCAATGTTACTGGATCTTTTTTCATGACACCAGCCAAATAGTAAGCTTTTTCTGAATGCGTGAGCTTACTCAATACAGTTAATGGTAAATTTAAGTAGCGCTTATTGTACCATTGTTGCATGCGTAAGCCTTGGTTATAAGTTCTGTAACCCGCAAAAACTTCATCGCCACCATCACCTCCCAATGCAACTTTTACTGATTTACCTGCAAATTTGGAAACGTAATAGGTGGGTATGGCAGATGAATCAGCGAAAGGTTCACCATATTCTTTTAACAAGTCGTCTACAATTGACAAGTCATCTGGGTTTAAGATAATCTCATTGTGCTCTGAGCCAATTTGTTTTGAAATTGCACGGGCATATGGTAATTCATTGAAAGATTCATACTCGAATCCTACACTGAATGTTTTTAGTTGTGTCGAATAATTTTTTGCCGCATACAAGGAAACAAGAGAAGAGTCCAATCCACCGCTTAAAAAACAACCAACTGGAACATCAGAAAGTAAGGTTTTCTGAACTGCTTTTTCAAGTAATACTTCAGTTTGAGCAATCGTATCTTGTAAGCTTAAATTTGTTTTCTTTTTATAGTTTAAACGCCAATATTCTTTCAACTCACTTCCATTATTCGTCAATTGAATATAACTAGCTGGAGGTAATTTTTTGATTTCTGAATAAATGGAAGAATGAATAGGAGTTGACATTTCAGAGAAAAAATACCCCAATGCATGAAGGTCAATTTCTCTGGATATACCAAGTGAATGAAAAGACCGAATATCAGAACTAAAGGCAAAAAAATCATTTTTTTTATGGTAATAAAGTGGCTTTTCCCCAAATCGATCGCGTGCAATAAAGACTGTTTGTTTTTCAATATCCACTAATGTAAAGGCAAACATTCCTTCTAATTCTTGAAGCATTTTTTCGATTCCCCAAAATGCGTAGGCTACTAAAATGACTTCTGTATCACTGGATGATTTAAACGCGGCACCTTCTTTTTCGAGACGGGTTTTTAAAGATGGAAAATTATAAATTTCACCGTTAAAAGCGATAACGCAGTTTTTTTCACCGTTCCACATGGGTTGTTTACCAGCTTCTGATAAATCAAGAATACTTAAACGCTTGTGAGCCAGTCCAAAGTTGAAAATCGTATTATTTTGAAAACAATAACCTTCTTGATCTGGCCCTCTATATTGAAGTGCTTGCGCCATTTCTCGCAGGATATTTTCATCTACTTCAAGGTTCTTACCAAAATCAATAATACCTGCTATTCCACACATAATTAATTGTTTTTGTAAAACACCAAAAGAGATACTACGTATTTTTCGATTCCAAATCCTTGCGCAAATTTTCTCGCTTTTTCACCCATTTTTTTGCGCAATTTCTCGTTTTTGAATAATAATTCAATTTTATCTGCCAGTAGTTTTGGATTTCTTTCCCATACCATAAACCCATTTTCACCTTCTTGAATTAAGTCACGATTTCCTTTGCCATCCGAGCAAACTATTGGTAATCCGCAGGCCATTGCTTCGATTAAAACAAGTCCGAAAGGTTCGTAAATTGCAGTATGTAAATATATGCTGCTCTTCTGCAAATAATGTTCAGGGAATTGAACGTTACCATGAAGTGTTATAGAATCTTGAAGATTTAGATGAGTAATCTGATCTTGCAACAAATCTCTATTTGGACCTTCTCCCAATACATTTAAATGAACTGGAATTCCTCTTGATTTTAGTTCAGCAATACAATCTATTCCTAATTGTTGCCCTTTTTTATCTACTAAACTTCCAATGATGGTTATTTCATTTGATTTTGGAATTGTATCATTTGATTGGAAACGTACCAAGTCAATAGCATTATGTAAGAGCTTTTTTGAAATGCTTTTTGGTAAAACGTTATCCGCAAATTTCTTCGTGTCTTTAGAAATACAGAGTGAAGTCGTATTTTCAGGATAACTTTTTATTACAATTCGCTTTTCAAAAAATTCAATAAGGGATGATTTACTGAATAGAGATTTGAAACTTAAATTTCGAAATGGCTTTATATTATCGTGAAAATGAACGATGCGTTTAGTTTTTATTGGAAGTGAAATATAAGCAAGAACCATTTCTGTCTCAAACAAATGCGAATGAATTACATCTGGTTGAAAAGTATCAATGTAATCTTGTAATTGTTGCACATCAATAATTGATTTTCCAGATATAGATAATTGAACAGACGATGGAATTACTTTCCAATCTACATCATTTATCAGAAAAGAATATGAATTATCATGACGAAAAGTGATTAATGTAACCTCACAATCTTTTTGTTTGCCTAGGTTATTGCAAATATCGAGAACAAGTCGCTCTGCTCCTCCTTTTTTGAGATTGGGAATGATGTGGAGGATTTTCATTTATCTAATTTCAATCTAATTGTATTTAAGTAATCGATATTGTCATTATTTATCGTTTTTACCCCAATAGCTTCACTTTCAAAAGCAACTAATCCCCAAGATTCATTGAAGGACATATATAGATTTAAATCCATTGAGCCAAGAATTGATAAAAATTGTTCTCTCGGCAAATTTTTACCATGTTCCACAATTCGCTCATCCATTCCCAAATACTGGAAAACGCTTTTGTCTAGTACATGCACAATTACATTCTCAATCATTAGTGAATGAATAACTTGGTTGTGCAAATTTTTATTAAAGGTATCTGCTCCAAAAACACCAACGTGTATTTTTGTTTTATCAAGATCTAATTTTTTTAATTTTTCGGGTATTATTGGCGTATTTAATGGTTGGTGGAAGCAATTGAAATCATATAATTTTATAAACACTTCCGCCAAACCTTCTTTCACAAACCCAAATCGGCTTATTTTTTTAGTTTTACCAAATGAAATTAGTTGTTCAATAAAATTTTGTTGCGCTGGTTCATTAAATTCACTTATTGTGCCATGATAAATAACGTCTATCGTTAGTTCATCGTGTAATATTTCTATCCAAGAAAATAAATAGGGTGCAAAACCACTAATAATAATTCTTTCAAATTTTAAAGCCTTGATTTGCGCACAAAATTGAATTGTTTCTAACGTGTTCAATACTGGATTTGAGTACCATTGAGGAATTTCTAATGAATTAGAAGGGTATAATCCAACTGTTGCATTCGCTATTCCCTTCCAATTTCCTTCTGTTGGAGAGCCGTACAAAACCAAAACAGAATTATTTGCCCTTATTTCTTGCAGTTTTATTGCCAATTGAGCTAAAATCAACTTGTTTTGTGATTTCTTAAATTTATTTAATAGTCTCTTCACCATATTTTAAATAAGGACGCTCAAGGGTATTTTTTTTACGATATAGTTTATGCACTTGATAAAAATACTGTTTAAATAGTAGTTTGTCAAAATTTAATTCCGCTAAAGAAATCTCATCCTTGTTTCGTTTTAAAAGTAAGGAATTTAAAAAGTAATTGATACGGATCAATAATCCTAAAATATGAAAGGTTAGTTTATTGTAGCGTTTAGCATAATACAAGAATTCTGAAATTCGAACTTGTGCATTACGGTGATTTGATTTACCTGTACTAGCAGAATTAACATGAAAAATTTCAACATCGGCAAAAAAGTAATTATTTAATCCTTTCGTTTTGACACGAAAACTCCATTCAACATCTTCCCAATACAAAAAGAAATCTTCATCCAAATACAAATTCATTTTTTCAAGTGTGCTGCGTTTGATAAGTGCACAAGCACCACTTACGAAATCAACTTCATGATTTGTATAGTGTATTTGAGCTGCATTGTATGAAATCGTTTTCTGCTTTCGTTTGAAAAGTTGTCCCCATTTCAACATTATAGGGTTTTTAGAAAATTCTTTTTTTATTCCCTTAAACCCAATTCCTGTTCCGACTAATAACGAATTATCGACAGAAGATAGAATGCGTGAGGTTAATAGGCCAACAGGTAAAGTTGCTGCAAGTTGTTTGTAATGACTAACTAATTTTGATAAATAATCAGTCGTAAGGAGTGCATCTGGATTTAAAAGAAAAATATATTCTCCATTGGTTTCTCGAATACCTCTATTGTTTGCTCGCGCAAAACCGGCGTTATAGCCCGTATTGATCCATTTGACGTGTGGGTAATTAGTTGCAATCAACATTTCTGATTCATCTTCCGAGTTGTTGTCAACAATGACAATCTCATAGGATAGATCTACTGTTGTATCAATGATAGAACGCACACATTCCATTAGAAGTTGTGGCGTTTTATAGTGAACAATGACAATAGAAACAGTAATCATAAATGTCTAATTTTTCCTAAACCCATTGTTTGAAAAATGATAGATTCCATTTAAATAATACTCCAATCGTTCAGATGAAGTTTCGTTACCCAATGGCATTCTATACAATGCTAAGGTATTGTTTTTTGAGGAATTGAATATGTTACCAGGTTGATTTAAGGTGGCAGTTTTGAAACCTGTTGATTTCGCTATGTCAATATCACGCAATGAAACATCAAAAGTGCCACCAAATGGGTAGGCAAAATGATATACTTCTTTGCCAATGTATCGTTCAATTTCTAATTTTGAAGCTTGAATTTCCTCCTCTACAAGATTTGTAGATTGCTGTTTTACTGAAATATGATTCATGGTATGAGCGCCAATTGTAACCAATGGTTCTTTGGAAAGTTGAATAATTTCTTCCCATGAAAGGGCAACGGATTTGCATTGCTTTTCAAATTCTAATTCTGACAGCCCAAAACTCTTGCTCAATACGGACCTCAACTCAGTTGCTGGTATCGATTTAATTACTTCACTTACGTGTGTAAATTGATTAAAAGCATCTGCTTCGTTCGCCCAAGAAAATTTTTTTTGACCCAATGAGAAAGAAATGATCAGTTCATTGAAAAATTTCGCGTGATTTTCAAATAAGTACCACCAAAGTATGGCTGTTCCGTTTGGAAAACAATTTGTTAGATAAAGTGTAAAAGGAACTTGGTGTTTTTTGAAAATTGGCAAGCCATGAACTAAATTATCTCTGTATCCATCATCTAGAGTGAAACAGATGAATTTTTTCGGCAATTTTCTTCCATTTTCAGTACAAGTAACAATATCATCCATCGAAATAAATTGGTAGCCTTTATTCTTAAATAAAACTATAAATTCTTCTAATTTTTCAGGCGTAATTGCTAATCCCTTGTTTAACGAAAAAACAGAACATTCTTGTTCTGGAAGAACTCTGTGGAGCATAAATATCAAACCATTCCCTGCAAAAAAAGGTGCAGAAAAAATACCCTTTGTTTTAACAAAAAAACCAAGAATTTTACGTTCGAACCAGTTCATATCTTAAAATGTATCATTATCAGCCCCCGTAAATTTTAATTTTTCTAACGGGATGGTATTTGTAAAATTAATTCCCCCAACGGGATAGTTGACTTCCATTGGGACTCCATATTTTTTAAACAGGCGTTCACCCCAAGTATTTGAACTTGCATGGAATCTTAAATGAGGTAATCCCATTTTGAAAGCAAGTTTTTTTAATAAATTAATTGTAATCACGAAATCAGTTTCGGTGCATTGCTCAATGTCTCCAATCAATAAAAAGGGATCGTCAAATTTGACCCAAATATTGATTTTATTTAGTTGAATTAAATAATTTTCGCCATAGGTTTTGTACTCAAAGAATTCAGTTGAATGATCTACGACTGCTGTTTCCGTTGACAAACAAGAACTTTTGAAGGGTGTACCCTTGGTTAATTTTTTTAAATTAAGTCTACACCACCTATTATGAATTGATTGCGGTAAATGAAAAGTGTTTTTTAATCTGATCCAAGGAATGCATTTCACTCGAATTAAATAAGGAGTAATATCATCAAAATGTGTCCAACCTAATCTTTTAATAAAACCTGGAAATGAATTTTCATTTGGAAAACCAAAAACTAGGTGGAAGCCATTTTCTTGACAATAATCATATGTTTTTTGTGCAAGTTGCGTAAATAATCCTTTCCCCACATGTTTACTATGCGTCATAGTGTCACCCGATTGTGCAACTAAATATTTTTTACCTTGATATTCAACCATACACGGATAAACCCCGTAAAATGCAGCGGGCTGCTTATGTTCATCGTATGCAATGAATCCGACGTTCTCAAAACCAGTGAATGAGGTGTGTTGCTTCACACGCAGAAAGTCCACAGATACTTCAATTCCAAAAGCATCCGCATAGATAGGAATTAAATCCTGAATGCGATTAGCATCTAATTTTTTGAATGAATATCTATTCATAGATTAATGCTTATTAAACCACTGTTTTGATTTATATTTTGAAAGTTCTAAAAAGGGTTTTTCAATTGTATAAAATAGGAGCGTTGAAATCAATACAACTAAAATTAGAAGGGTTAAGGTTGAACAAAGTGGTTCTAAAAAATTATTATTTAAGGGTTCATAAATTCTAACAATTCTTTCGAAGGAAGTATGAATAACAAAAAAATGAATCAAGTATATACTAAAAGATATTTTTCCCAAAAATGTTAAAATTTTTATAGATAAAAATTTCTGAATTGATGCACTAGACAAAATAATATAGATTAGACTAAAAGCGCCCAATGCCGAAAAAAAGTAAAAAAATTGATGAAAGTCCATATTTAAAAAATCTGTCAACAGATGAATAAAGTACTTTGCTTTCGGAAAAAAATCAATCATCCATCTCGATGTAAAGGACAAAAAAATAAAAGGGATTAGGATTATAAAATATTTTTTTTTGAGAGTAATTTTTCTTTTGTACAGATCCATTAAAAGTACACCAAGCAAAAAATGAAAAATAAAGCCCAAAGAGGATTCCTGAGACTGCCCAATTCCATTATAAAGAACTAATGAAATGAAGATCAAATAATGAAAAGCACTTTTATTATTAATATATATGAGGTATAAGAAAGGTAATAGTAAAGAAGCAATAATTTCAACTGATAGTGACCAACTCGGTGGTACAGAATTGTTTTGAAAATTGAATAAGAGTGACTGACTTAAAAAGGAAAAAATGGAATCATTATTATTCAAAAAAATAAAAGTCAATAACAATACAAAAATATATAAAGGGTAAATGCGTAAGATACGTTTAAAATAAAATGATTTCAAATTAATTGCATTCTGCTCTTTATCTAAAGAAAAACTTAAGGAAAATCCGCTCAAAACAAAAAATAAAGAAACCCAATCTGAACCATTGAATATCGCTCTCGATATGATTTTTAAATTTAAAATTGTTGTTTCGTCTAGATTAAAATTATAATTCGAATAAAACGGATCAATTAAATGAAAAAATATAACAAAACAAGCAGCAATTCCTCTTAGGCTATCCAAATAAAGAAGTCGATTCATTATATTTTCTTGATTAATTTCCAAATAAAAGGGGGCGTTATAGCTTTAAAGAAATGGATTACTTTAATTCTATTTTTTTCTTTGTGGGCTTTTTTTATTTTTTCTTGAATATATTTTTCTGTTTCTTGCAAATCATCTAAATTTTTTCTAGCCTTAAAAATTGTAGAATGCTCTTCTAAATACTCCAAAACTTCATGCTCAGGTCTTCCATTCGTATAATAATACATGGCAATTGATTTTCTACTATTTCCTTCTTCACACTTTATTATTCCGGGATTTCCATGATAAGATTTACTTGTTGTAGAGAAAATAGCCATTGTATTAAAATTAGGTTCAATTTTCTTAACGCATTCAGTCATTGTTTCATTCCATAATTCAAATTGCCCACCATATTCTGATTTCCAATTTTTATTTAAATAAACTAATACATTAATTCGACGATCTAAATTTGTGGATGGATGTTTATTAAAATCACTGTGTATTTTTAAAAAACCACCTGGTTTTAATTCATGGTAGCCACCACCTGCAAGATATGGATCTGGAATTAAATTTTCGATTCCTGTTAAATTCGATAAAAAATCTAAAAATACTTGAGAGTTTAAAAATCTTATAAATTCACGGGCATTGTTAGATAATTTATATTCTCCTTTTGTTGCTAATTTATTTTCATTAGCATTCTTAAAATTATAATCTGCTTTTGATTGTAAATCTGGAAATTC
>JBIIKG010000248.1:0-3833 GCA_044233275.1 Crocinitomicaceae bacterium
GGATAATATTTCTTACGTCATCTTGATATAACGAAAGTCTATCAGCTTCTAGGTTCAGGGCGCTAAAATTAGGTGCGTCTTCATTTGGATTGTTTGCTTTAGGATTAAGTAACGCCGGCATATCGCGATTCGGTAAAACTAACTTAGGTCTATGTGAAATCGATATATTACTAAAGTTTTGAGTAAAATTTAGTGAACTCGTTTGTGAATTAAGAATAAATGAACTTGCACTATACAATCTGTAAAGAGTTAATGCTCCTCTAGCTATCATCTTAGTTGTCGACTGTGAAAATGACCAAATTTGAAAATGTAATCCAATTATAATTAAAACATATTTCATAATAAAATAGAATAATTTTTTTTAATTATTTACTCTTTGAATAATCAAATAAAATAAATATTTTAAGTGAAATTAACTTTTTACTTGGTAAAGTAAAAAAATTATTGACAAAATATTTTTTTCGATTTAGTAGAATGAAGACAGAACAGCAGATTTCATTTTCAACAACTGAATTGATTTATCTGAAAGACGAAATGGCATTTACATAATGCAAGTCGAATTTGACGGAACGATATATGAAGCGAAGAAGTTGTTAATGAGGAGTATATTGAAAAGACGGACCCCGAGGTACTCGAAGGGCCCGTCTTTTTCTCATCCCAATAATCTCGCAACACGTCTTTAACGATTGAATATGCAATTCCAAAACAGAGCCATAAATATCTGTATTAATTTACGTTATTTACCGTGAAAAGATGTATCTTTGAATCTATTTTCACGGTAAATATAGAATCTAGCAATGATCAACCAGACCACAAAAGATAAAATTCAGCTATTGCACCGTCAGTATTTAAACTTGGCAAAAGGAAATGAATCAGTATTAAAGGAAATAACCCTAGCCGAAATTCCGGAGATGGTTTATAACTCGAACGCTATCGAAAATTCAACCCTTTCCTTAGAAGACACAGAAAAAATTCTTGCAGGCGGAAGTCTAAATCGAAAAGTAAATGTAAGGGAAGTTTATGAAGCTAAAAATTTGGCCAAACTTACCGAATCCTTATTAGAAAAAAGCAAATCGTTGCTCCACCTCAAACTCATTTTAAGCTTTCATAAAACCTTGCTTACTGACATAGACGATGGTATTGCCGGACGTTTTAGAACTGGTAAAGAATGGGTGCGTGTTGGTAATCACTTAGGTGCAAATCCACAGTTTGTTCCTACGCTTATGCAAGAGCTAGTTGATAATTATAACCAGCATAAAATCAGTTATTTTTTAGATGCTGTGGCACATTTTCACGCAGAGTTTGAAACCATTCACCCATTTGTTGACGGAAATGGGCGATTGGGTAGAGTGCTTATTAATCAGCAATTAATGAATTTAGGTTACCCTCCAATTATCATTCAAAATAAAAGCAAACATACCGAATACTATCCGCTGTTTACACAGTACCAGTCAACAATTAAATTTGGAGGTTTTACCGAGTTATTTGCGCTACTATTGCAAGAATCCTTGCAAAAAAGAATAACCATACTCACGGCAAAAAAAATAATTCCACTTGCACTTTGGGCATCGCAACAAGGAGTAAAACCAAACGTTGCAGCCAATAAAGCCAAAAGGCAAACGATTCCTGCCTTCCGACTGCGCGAAAAATGGATGATTGCAGAAGAATTTACATCAAGCAACTAACTATTGAAGTAGGGACAAATTAATTTTTCAAGCCGCTACATTTCTCTCATCTTCTTGCTTCTTCCCAATTATCTCCCAACACGTTTTCAACGATTCAATATGCAAATCCAAAACGGCATCATAATTATTTTTGCGATAACCTCCGAATAACGTTAAGGTAACTGGTAAAGGTCTACCAATTTCATCCGATATTACATTCACCCATTCAGCAAATAATTCTGCGCATTTCAACCAGTTTTTGGTGTTGCAGTAGCCACCTAGATCATCGTCGATATGGCTATCCGCTCCATGTGCAAAAACAACATAGTGTACTTCTCCCCTTTTTATCTTTTCGCCAATGAAATCGAGATGCTGTTCAAAATTTTCTACATAGGATTTTTCAGTTCCTCTTGGATTCACATTGCAGCATTTTGGTATCGCTTTATCAACTAATGGATTGAAGGAACGCGTATCCTCTATACTATTACCGAAATGTCCATCCAAGTCAAACCAAGCACCAACAGCTCCAAATTCTTCATACAGTTTCACAGAGGCAATCACTTGACCGGAAAACGTGCAAAATCCACTTCCTGAATGAGGCATAGCATGATGCATTCCTGAAACTGGTGCAAAACACAGATCAGTTGGATTCAAATACGCATGGCGCATGGCATTGTACATTGAAGCATTCGTATAGGTTAAACTCTCCACCAAATTCTCCGACCACGGCAAACTGTTCGAACGATAATTACCAGTCTTGTTAAAAACATTATCGATATACTCTTCCGTGTGAGCTGACAAAAAATCCTCGCGCTTGAAAGGAGAAAAATCACCCACGATATCAAAGGCAGATCCAAATTCGCTGTTGTAGATTCGGTTCATTAACAAGAATGGTTTTAACGGCGATTGTGAAAATGATTGATCTTGAATTGAATCGAAACACACCTGTTTCTCAGTGTAAAATGTTTTGATTTTCTTGCTGTGTTGTTTTTCCATATGTCTTCATTTAATTGTTTATGAGACAAAATTCCGACAACTTGAAGCGAAATGAAATTCTGTGCAATCTTGCAGAGACCTTTTGAATGCAAAACAAATTCAGCCGATTTGATTTTCAACAACTGAATTGATTTTTGAAAATAATTCTTACTTTTAGATACTCCCTCAGCAGTTATATTTTAAGTTATCTGCCGTATATTAACTTGAACATTTTTTTTATACCTAAACAACATGAACGAAATCATTTGCCCGAATTGTAAAAAAGCCTTTAAAGTCGACGAAGCTGGATTTGCTGATATTTTGAAACAAGTGCGTGATCATCAATTTGAAGAGGAATTACTGAATCGTTTGGAGCTCGCAGAGAAAGAAAAACAAAGTGCCGTTCAATTGGCAGAGGCGAATATCAAAAATGCCTTGCAAGATCAATTGGCGGCGAAAGATCGTGAATTAGCGACATTGAAAGCGCAAAACGATTTGGCCTTGGCAGATCAAGTAAATAAAAAAGATACAGAGATTGCTGAATTGAAAGGGAAAATTGATCGCGTTGAAGTTGAGAAAAAATTGGCGATTACAGAAGCTTTGCAGAAAATTGAAAAAGAACGCGATACATTAGCGAATGATGTCAAAACCAAAGAACTCGAAAAGCAAAACTTGGAAAGCTCCTTGAAACAACAATTCTCAACGGAATTACAAAGCAAGGATGCTATCATCAAATACAAGGACGAAGAAATCGCACGCGTGAAAGACATGAAGGCAAAACTGTCAACCAAAATGTTGGGCGAATCTTTGGAACAACATTGCGAAACAGAATTCAATAAATTGCGAGCTACGGCCTTTCCGAAAGCGTATTTTGAAAAGGACAACGATTCGAAATCTGGAAGTAAAGGTGATTTTATTTACCGTGAATTAGATGATGCTGGAAACGAGATCATTTCGATTATGTTTGAAATGAAAAACGAGGCAGACACGACCGCAACGAAAAAGAAGAACGAAGACTTCCTTAAAGAACTGGACAAAGATCGCAATGAGAAAAAATGTGAATTTGCTGTATTGGTTTCCCTACTAGATGCCGAAAGCGATTATTACAATACTGGAATTGTCGATGTTTCCTATAAATATCCAAAAATGTATGTGGTGCGTCCACAGTTTTTTATTCCAATCATTACCCTACTC
>JBIIKG010000249.1:0-3822 GCA_044233275.1 Crocinitomicaceae bacterium
GTTCTGGAACGATTGCTTACACGCAGTCTGCATACGACATGAAAGTTTCGGATTCAATGTACGGTGAGGCATCACGTTATGTTTGTGAAGAACGACTTGTCACGATGTTAGAAACTGAGTATGGAACCTTAAAGTTTCGATTACCATCTAAATATAAAGAATCACGATTTTTTGCCTTCAGTAATACAGTTGAATCACTTAATTATCACAAGACAAATCAAGGTCAAGGCTGGGTTGGGATTCGGTTTCAATTGAATCTTGAAGCTGAGCCAAACGATGTCATTTTGCATATTAAAATGCATGATAATAGTCATAAAGCACAACAAGAAGCCTTAGGAATTTTAGGAGTAAATTTAATTCATGCATGCTATTTTCACAAGGACGATTTACACGAGTTTTTAGAAAATTTAGTCCATCGTTTGCCGCGCGATCGCATGGAAATTGACATGCTACGTGTTTCAGGTCCGGATTTTAGCAACATTGACAATCGAATAATTGCCTTGAATTTGGTTAAACGTGGAATTACCGATGCGACAATGTTTGATCTTACTGGGCACGTTGTTCAACCAGCAACTGCCCTTTATAAAAAGAATATTTTATTGATGCGCGGTCGTTTCAGACCAGTAACGAAAGTGCATATTGATATGATTGAAACTGGAAAGAAACAGTTTATTAAAGAAAGTGAAGTGAAGGAAGAGGATCTTCGAGTGATTTTTGAATTAACCTTGAAAGATTTGACTGCCGATGGTAAAATTTCGGATAAGGACTTCGTTGATCGCGCCGAACTTCTTGGGTTATTGGGCTATACGGTGATGATTTCAAATTATTTGAAACATTACAAGATGGTAGATTACCTTGCTTCCATTGCGAAAGAAAAGCGAATGGGTGTTATTTTGGGGGTTTATAATCTGCATACAATTTTTGACGAACGATATTACGATAATTTACCCGGTGGATTATTAGAAGCATTTGGTAGAGGGTTTGGTCACAACGTTAAATTATTTGTTTATCCGGCAACCAACGTAGATAGCGGTGAAATTTATTCATTGTCGAATATTAAAATTCCAGCTCACTTAAAAGGTTTACTTCATTACTTAGTTGACAACAATAAAATGGAATCGATTGAGGCGTTTGATTCTAAGCTTTTGCACATTATGTCGGATGATGTTTTGTCTAAAATTAAAGCTGGTTCAACTAGTTGGGAGGAAGATGTGCCTAAAGAGGTAACCGAGGCAATTAAAAAGTATGATTTATTTGGTTTCAAAAAGATCAAGGAAGTTGTAAACAATTAGCAAACAGCAAAATGCCACATATAAAAAACGCACTCATCCGATTTCGAATCATTGACAAATGTTTGCGTAATAAATATAAAACATATCCCAGTAAACAAGATTTAAGAGAAGCTTGCGAAGAATCATTGTTTGGTTCTGTTGACGGCGCCAATATTTGTGATTCGACTATCGAAAAAGATATGTTTGCTATGAAAATGGAGCACGATGCACCAATACGATATAGCAAAAGATACGGTGGGTATTATTATGAGGATCCAAATTTTAGTATCAACGACATCCCACTTACAGAAGATGACTTGAGTGCCATTAATTTTGCAGCCAAAACATTGATGCAGTTTAAGGATGTGGATATGTTTAAACAATTTGGTAATGCGATTGATAAAATCGTTGATCGAGTGGCTATTGCCAATGACCCGAATCAAGAAAACTTCTCCCATCTCGTTCAATTTGAAACGGCTATTTCTTCTTCGGGAAATGAGTTTTTGCCGCTGTTGTTAGATGGAATGCGGAACAACCGATCGGTTTCTTTTCAATACACAAGTTTTATTTCCAATAAAGCGAAAAGAAGAGATGTCACCCCACTTTTATTAAAGGAATACAGAAATAGATGGTACTTAATTTCCTATGATCCTTCAAAAGCTGACATCGTTACGTATGGTTTAGATCGAATGTCGGAAGTTGCAATCAATGAAACAGAGGGCGAAAAGCCTGAAACTTTTGACGCGGATGATTACTTCAAATATGCAATTGGTATCACAAGTAATAAAAGTCAACCGGAAAAGATTATACTGAAAACGGGAAATGTTGCAGCTAAATATATTGATTCGCAGCCTTTCCATCCCACCCAAAAAATTATCAAGGAAGGAAAAAACAAGACGACTTTTGAATTGGAAGTTTTAGTTTCTGAGGAATTAATTCGAACATTATTGTCCTATGGCGGAGAAATCGAAGTAGTAGAGCCGGAATCCTTGCGTTCAACCATGATAAAACGAGTTTTTGATTTAGCAGAAGTCTATAAAATTTGATTTCAATTCACTGCTTCTTTTCAAAGCATCTCTTATCTTCGTTGAAAATTTTTATCATGGAAATTATTCGTACACTTAATAATGGTGTTTGTGAATTAAAACTCAACAGACCTGCCGTTTTCAATTCTTTCAATCAATCCATGGCTTTTGCGCTTCAAAAAGCATTAGATGATGCTGAATTAAATAATGAGGTAAGAGCAATTGTGATTACAGGTGAAGGAAAGGCATTTTGTGCTGGTCAAGATTTAGCTGAGGCGATGGATCCAGAAGGACCAGAATTACAATCCATCGTAAGAGATCATTACAATCCAATTATAGAACGCATTCGCTCGATTGAAAAGCCAATTATTGCAGCAGTAAACGGTGTCGCAGCAGGTGCTGGCGCGAATATAGCTTTAGCTTGCGATATTACTATTGCCAAGAAAAGCGCAAGTTTCATTCAAGCATTTTCTAAAATTGGTTTAATCCCCGATTCAGGTGGGACATATTTCTTACCGAGAATAATAGGATCTCAAAAAGCACTTGCATTAATGATGACAGGTGATAAGATTTCTGCTGAACAAGCCGACCAAATGAACATGATTTACAAATCGGTAGAAGATGAAAATTTCGAATCGGAAGTAAAATCGTTCGCTGAAAACATTGCTGCAATGCCCACTCGTGGACTTGGTTTAACCAAAAAAGCAGTCAATGCGACATTTTCAAACACCCTAACAGAACAATTGGCACTTGAGGAAGAATTACAAACCGAAGCTGGACAAACATACGATTTCTGTGAAGGAGTGAATGCGTTTTTAGAGAAAAGAAAACCAGTTTTTAAAGGGGAATAGATAAGGAGTTGGAATCAGGACTTTTGGAGTCAGGAGACAGGATGAGAGGAGTGAAGACTTTTGGAGTCAGGAGTCAAGATGAATTATGACATGAGAATTGGAGATAGGATAGAGTGAGACTGAAGATAGTGTTAATTTGTAATAGTCAAAAGATGAAACATAATTTTAGAGATTTGGGGATTTGGAAGGATTCGTTTTCTATTGTTAAGGAAGTTTATGAGCTCTGTAAGAATTTACCAGATGATGAAAAGTATGGATTGAAAAGTCAAATTCAAAGAAGTGCTGTTTCAATCCCATCAAATATTGCTGAAGGTTCAGGTAGAACGTCGGATAAAGAATTTTTATATTTCTTAAATATTGCAATTTCATCGTCATATGAATTAGAAACACAATTATTACTTTGTCAGGATATATTTGATTTGAATGTAGAATTGATAGTTGAAAAACTGCATAGTAATCAGCGAATGATTGGCGGATTGAAAAGGAAAATAAATAATAGTAATTGATAAAAAACCTGATGTGAATCAGAACAATTTGAATAAACAAGGCCTGACACTTGATTCCAGCAGTCACTTTATAATATTGAAATTGAATTAAGAAACAAGACAAAAGGAGGCAGATCAGAACAGTTTGAATAAAACAAGTCCTGACACTTGATTCCAGCAGTCACTTTAT
>JBIIKG010000250.1:0-3788 GCA_044233275.1 Crocinitomicaceae bacterium
ATTGGCGCTGGTGAAAAGTCAAAATATCGACATCACGAATTTCGAGGACAAAATGAATAAGTTCAAAGAGGGATTTGCGCGCAACTATGACTTAGCAAGTAGAAAATTCAAAGATGCCATCGACGGAATCGACAAAACGATTCGCGAGTTACAGAAAACAAAAGATGCATTGTTATCTTCTGAGAACAACTTGCGCCTAGCCAACGAAAAAACGGAAGATTTAACAATCAAAAAGTTGACGCATAACAATCCAACGATGAAGGCGAAGTTTGATGATCTGCCGAAAGGAGATTTGTGATTAGCCATTGAACGGAAAGTTAAAGGTCAGAATTAAACATGTTCAAGCGTATTACGTCCTCCGCTAAAATTTCTGAAAAAATCCCACCTTACGATGGGATTTTTCAAAAATATTTTTGATTCCTACTTTGTTGCGACTAATTCAAATTGTGCGATTTCCATGGCGTAAAATTCAAACTGATCTTGGTGAAATATCAATACACTTTTTGCTTGTGTTTGAATGGCAAAAGTTCCAGTTCCTGATTGATTGAAAAAACTCACACCAATCAACTTATTATTCTCATCAAAACCTGCCAACAAATAATTGTGGATTCCAGTTCCATCAATGGTTGTTTGTAAATGCTCGTGTTCAAACGAAAGTAAAATCACACGATTGGTTTCTTCTAGCAATTGTAAGATGTTAATTGAATGAGCTGCGGTTCTTTTGAAATAACATTCGACCTTCTGAATTTGCCTTTCAACTTTAAATTGGATTTCAATGTTCGTATCGGCTAGTAGGAAATCCTTTTTCAGAAATACCTTTTTACCCGAAATAAATGATTCGTAATCCTTTCCTAAATGGAGCCCTTTGCCATCGGGAGAAATTGCTTTAGCATCGATTTGTCTCTTATGAAGCTCAGCGCTTAAATCGCTTAAGAAATTGGCTCTTGATGTCGTCCAACCAGGATTTCCAAGTTCTTGGTTGTAGCGTTGTACTAATTGGTGATTGCTCATTTTTGAGAAATCGCTCTGCTTGTATATTGGATTGTTTTTCATCTTCCTTGTCTTTTAAGTTTTGTGAATTTTCTTTTGCTTTTTTTTCGTTTGCCGATGCTTTCAACATGTTACTTTTATAAGCTTCATAAAAATAAACCTCACGAAAGAAAGCATCATCATAAGCACACTTGTCTATTGCACAGGTGCAGGTTTTGTTAGAACATTGTTCGAATATCAGTTCAGGAACACCATTTACATTGAGTGTTAACCAAGGTGGATCTATCTCTTCTTCCATGATGCTACAATTGAAAAATATATACGGCAGTTTCGTTCACGTCCACATAAAATTGTAGCGCCCAAATTATATTACTATCTAATCTAAAATCTGGAATGTAGTATTGGAGAACAATCACCTCACCCTCATTTTCGATTTGATTGAACATCTGATCAACGAATGAATAATTAACCTTTGCACTCAATTCGGAACCATCATATTCCGGTTCTGAGAATGTTAAGTTGTTCAATTTAAGAATCCGTTTTGCCTCATTCATTACATTTTGAATTCCAGACAAGGTAGATTCCTCAGTAAAGAAATAAGTATCAAGATTCTTGCCGTCTGTCGTATCGATTAGAATTAAACCTTTACCTAATTCCATTTCTAAACTAGGTACTTCTCTCACATAATCTGAAACTCCATTTATTTGTGTTGATCCTGTCAAGGACAATCCGCTGACAAGAACAGTTAAAAATCTATTTTTCATGATGCGCTGTTTTAAGATGAATTAATGATTTTCTTGGTTTAATTCTTCAAGGAATTTTTGATCCGATAACAATTCTTTCTTATTCAATTTAGAGACTGAAATACAATTGATATCATCTCCTAAAAATAAATTGATGGCATAGTCTTCAACTAAAAAATAGTATTCGAATTCTTTACCTCCTTGGTACAAATAGGAAATAATTGTTGTCACATCTTCATACGCCACATCTTCAAATCCAACAGAAAAATCAGCATCTGGTTGTTCAAAGCATTTATCGTATTCAATCAGTATTTTTTTCAATTCTTTGAGCAGTGTCAATCTTCCAAAAGATGTTGCTTCACCTGCAAAGAAATATACTTGGTCTGTTCGTTTCTTTACCCACGTTCTAGTGAGTGTTTTTTTTGTAAAAAATTTCTTTTCATACGCATCAATTCCCTTCGGTTGAGCGAATAAATTGGAGCATAGAATTAATGCACCAACGGTAAGCTTCCCCAAAAACTGAAACGTTTTGAAATAGAGTCCGTAAAGCAAAAATTGTATGAAAAATTCAAAATTTACGGAGTCACAAATCGTTGCGATTTTAAAGCTTCAAGACGCTGGCATGTCGGTCAGCGAGATTTGTCGTCAACAAGGCATCAGCCAGCCGACATTTTTTAGTTGGAAAAAGAAGTATTCCGGCATGGATGCTACCAATTTAAAGCGTTTAAAAGAGTTGGAAGCGGAAAATTCACGTTTAAAACGCATGTTTGCTGATGTGAGTTTACAGCGTGATGCCCTCAAAGATTTGATTGAAAAAAAGCTCTAAAGCCTGCGGAGAAAAGAAGTTCAGGTGAGTTTTTAATTGAGCAGCACCACCTGAGTGTCCGACAGGCGTGTAATTTGCTTCAAATAAGCGCTTCATCGTTTTATTACAAGGCCGTTGACCGAGATGACAACCAGATCATTGACGCTTTGCAAAACCTTGCAGATGAGCATTATCGATGGGGCTTTTGGATGATGCATCATTACCTTAGAAACGATGGTCATAAATGGAACCACAAGCGCACTTATCGGGTTTATACAGAGATGAAGCTGAACCTGCGTTCAAAGCGTCGCAAACGCCTTCCTAGACGTGAAAAACAGGCTTTATTACAACCTTTAACACCCAATTTACACTGGTCAATGGACTTTATGCAAGACAACCTAAGTGATGGTAAAAAGTTCCGTGTTTTAAATATTATAGATGACTTCAATCGTGAAGGACTAGCGATTGTTCCATCAAAATCGATTACCAGCCAACGAGTCATTACAGAGCTAGAAAACCTAAAAGTCTGGAGAGGTTTACCAGAGAAAATTCGGGTGGATAATGGACCTGAATTTATTGCCGAAAGGCTCTCTGATTGGTGTAAAAACAACAACGTGGAACTCACCTTCATTCAACCAGGGAAACCTGCTCAAAACGGCTATATTGAACGTTTTAATCGAAGCTTTCGAGAGGAAGTACTCAGCATGAATTTATTTACCTCGATTGATACATTTAAAACTACTGCACACCAGTGGTTATTCATGTATAATCACAAAAGACCTCATGCCTCTCTTTCTAATCTTTCTCCTCGTAATTTTCTTTTAAAGCACTGTAAAGAGGAATTTGTGGATTCTTTGTTTCCTACTTTTCAAATAGATAACTAACTTAGTACTAACATTTAACCCTGGAACTCTATCTATAACTGTTACTGTTCAAGGGAAGCTTACCCATTTTACTTATGATAGCAAAAATCTTAGCGTCAATTTCCTTTTCTTGTTTGCTAAATGCAGATTCGTTTTCCATTTTGATGTTGTTGAATTTCACAAGCTAAAATGGCTTACTCCATAAAGGTAAGCGGAATTATGACTCAATAACTAAACCTTGATACTAAAACCTTTAATTTAAAATTGAGGTCCAATATTTAAGTTTTAATTAATGTACGAATCCGATTCAATGGCTTGTAAAATAAAGAAGTCAGAAGGATTCCACAAGCAGTTGGAAATAGAAATATTTTCAATTCTAAAATTGGT
>JBIIKG010000074.1:0-11894 GCA_044233275.1 Crocinitomicaceae bacterium
AGAAGCATTGACGGATAATTACAAAACATACATGGCTCAAGTACAAAAAAATGCAGCGGTCATGGCTGATGAGTTCACGAAAAGAGGTTACAAAATTATTTCAGGTGGTACAGATAACCATTCCATGTTGATTGACCTTCGATCTAAAGGAGTAACAGGTAAAGATGCTGAAAACACCTTAGTAAGAGCTGACATTACAGTCAACAAGAATATGGTTCCATTTGATACGGAATCGCCTTTTGTTACTTCTGGAATCAGAGTTGGAACACCAGCAATTACATCACGTGGTGTAAAAGAAAATGAAATCGCTGCAATTGTTGGATTAATTGATCAAGTGTTGACCAACATCAATGACGAGTCAGTTATCGATTCAGTAAGAAAAGAAGTGAATACGTTGATGGGACATCGTCCTTTATTTCAATGGTAATCAACTATTATGATACTAATAAGGCAGACCAAATAAGTCTGCCTTTTTTCTTGCTATTTTTTTCGCTGATGCATTTGATACAAATCAATCGTATAACCATGCCAGTCAATTGGGATGTATGTCATTGCGGCTTTTTTATTTTGAAATGACTCCTTGTTTTTCTTGATTGATTTTTCGTTGAGAAATTGCTGGGTTGGACATCCAACAGATGCAATCAAAAGTTCATGATTTACTGATTGATAAATTCGAACCTCCTTCATTTCGTTCATCATCAAACACGACATACTTTCATTCTTGCTCAAATCAATTTCATGCTGTTTCCAAAGAGCAGTTGAATCTGTTAAAATTTTAAATTGTGATTGAATTGCAACTGAATCTCCAGCATATAAAATACCCGTAAATGGTGTAAATCCCTTTTCATTGGAAGCCTCAACGTATGCTGAATCGAGATAATGTTGCATAATATCACGGTACTGAGAATTATTTTCAATCTCGTCATAGTTACAAACACACTCTACAAATTCAAAGGTATCTAGTGCCTTAAACATTCGCAGACTGTCTTTTTCTAAAAACTGCAGACTCATTCGACCAAACCAAAAGATTTCATTGTTTGCCCCCATTCCATCATCTGAACATGCTCTATTCATCTCAAAAACGGCACAAATTGGTTTGTTTTGCATCATTCCAAGCGGAAAGATGCGTAATTGTCCAGCGCTGCAGCATGCTTCGCAATTGAGCGAAATCATAAGAAACAATAGGAGAACCAAGCGCATAATTAGGTGGCAGATTGCTTCTTAATTATTTTCCAGAATAACGACGGAAAAAATCGTTTTAAGGTAACTGCTTTAATCTCCTTATTACCAATAAGAATTTCCTTCTTTTTAGCTATAACAGCTTTTAATAATATGTCAACACATTCTTGAGCTGACATTCCGGTTGCTTGATTGTGATCCATAATACCGTGTGAGCTGCCACTTCCCTGAAGGGCATTCATGGAGATATTCGTATTTATTTTACCTGGACAAGCAATCGTAACTGAAATTCCGTTCTCAGCTTCCTCCAGCATTAGACTTTCGTAGAATCCATGCAAGGCATGTTTTGAAGCGCTGTATGCAGAACGGAGAAAAAAACCAAATTTTCCTGCAATACTGGAAATAATTACGAAATGTCCCTCCTTTTGCTCAATCATAAAGGGTAAAACAGCTTTCGTAAGTGCAATATTTCCAAAATAATTAATTTCCATTATTTTTCGATCCACCTCAAGCGATGTTTCAGCGACAGTCGAACGTTGACTTAATCCGCCATTATTAAACAGAAAATGAATTCCTTTCATTTCAGAAAACACAGTTTGAGCTAATTCAGGAAAGTTAGACGAATGTTCTAGGTCGAGCGCCAATACCATATGTTTTTCAGGATTGGGTAGCGACATTCGAATCCTTTCCAAGGCTTCAGTATTTCTTGCAGAAAGAACCACACAAGCACCTTTGTTGGCTAATTGACGAACCATCTCTTCTCCTATTCCAGAAGAAGCTCCCGTTACCCAAACTACTTTATTTTGAAACATATTGGTACAAATAAAAAATCCCAACTCTCGCTGGGATAAATTTCAATTCAATGAATTTTATAAATCATCTGGAAGCGTAACTTCCTTCAATGCTTTTTGTTTCGGCTTCAACTTATCGATGAAAATCACTTTGAATTTTTCACCATCTGCAGTGAAACACATGTCTGAAATACCGTTGTTGATACTTGGAGCTTGTTTCTTCTCGTTGTAGAACTTCTTTTCATATGGCTCATACACTAAATCATCATATTGAACAAGAATTGAAACGATTTGTCCATTTTCTACACGCGCTTTACCTGAAGCACAAGTTGAACTACCGTTTTTATCAAAAAAACTGATGATTACATTGCGGTGCATATCGTCACCGACTCCATATGATCCTCTTTTAACAAAAGCATCTTCTAATCTTTTGTAACAATCTCCTTGAGCAGACAACATTAATGTCAGGAACAAAGACGACAATACTAATAAGGTTTTTTTCATAGTTAATTGTTGTTTTTGGGCGAACCTTGGTTTCAAATATAACAAGTTTATATGAATTTCGTCGAGTGCTTTTAATTATTTATTTTTGACAAAATTCAAAGACATGGGCACAAAACAAATAGCAGACCAATTTTCAGAGGCATTAGAAGTTTTGCAAAAATTTAACAACTCTGAAAATCACCTGCGTATAGAAACGGCTGCTCAGCTTATGGTTACATCTATTCAATCAAATGGAAAGATAATTAGCTGTGGAAATGGTGGTTCAATGTGTGACGCAATGCACTTTGCAGAAGAGTTAACTGGACGATACCGAAATGACCGGAAAGCAATTCCAGCATTATCTATTTCTGATCCAAGTCACATTTCTTGTGTTGGAAATGATTACGGATATGAGTTTATTTTTTCACGTTACATAGAGGCTATCGGTCAAAAAGGTGATGTACTACTTGCAATTTCAACATCTGGTAATTCAAAAAATGTATTGAACGCAATTGAGGTTGCTAGAGCCAAAGGAATGAAAATCGTTGGATTAACTGGAAAAGATGGCGGTGCAATGGCTAATTTGTGTGATGTCGAAATTCGCGCTCCCCATTCATCGTTTGCGGATAGAGCCCAAGAAATTCATATAAAAGTCATTCATTGTTTAATTGATCGTATCGAATCTAGCCTTTAAAGTTCAAGATCTGTCCTTTTTTCTTGAACTGTTCATCTTTTGTTGATAACACGTTAAAATGATAGTTTAGTTCTTCAATTCACTTGAAAATAAATAACTAATTTTGCCTTTTCCGTCGAAATGTCGAACCAGGAACTACAAACAACAGTTAAAAATATATTTTCTGCTTATTTAGAAAAGAACGGGCACCGTAAGACTCCCGAACGGTATGCTATACTCGCAGAAATCTATGATTATCAAGGACACTTTGATATCGAGTCCTTGTACATCAAAATGAAAAATCAGAATTACCGTGTTTCGCGCGCTACCTTGTACAACACAATTGAATTATTGTTGGCATGTAATCTTGTGAGAAAGCATCAATTCGGAAAAAATATTGCGCAATTTGAGAAAGCACATGCTTCAAAACAGCATGATCATGTCATTTGCACGGACACAGGCGAGGTTATAGAATTTTGTGATCCGCGAATTCAAGCTATTAAAGCGACAATTGAAGAAGTTTTTGGCGTTACTGTTCAGCATCATTCGCTTTACTTTTATGCCGTAAAAAACGAAACCACCGAAATAAAATAATCAATGAGTTTAACATTTAACTTATCAGAACAGCAATCTGTTCATGTTGCTTCATTGAAAGGAAAGATAACTTCCTCTCCTGATATAGAACAATTGAATACAACACTTGCAGCACTTTCAGGAAATATCATTTTTGAACTAACAGAACTGACACATATTAATTCAACTGGAATAAATTTATTCATCAAAACCTTGACACGCTCTCGTGTGAATGGTTTCGAATTGGTACTGTGTGGAATAAATGGAAATGTTAAACAGTTATTTGAATTAGCTAAAATTGACGGCTTGTTCAAACAATTTGAAACGTTAGAAGATTCAATCAATCATTTTAAACAATAAGAATGAAAGTAGACGTACTATTGGGTTTGCAATGGGGTGACGAAGGAAAAGGAAAAATCGTCGATGTATTAACGCCTAAATATGACATTATTGCTCGTTTTCAAGGAGGACCAAATGCGGGTCACACACTTGAATTCGAAGGGATTAAACATGTATTGCACACTATACCTTCTGGAATTTTTAGAAAAGAAGTATTGAATATTGTTGGTAATGGTGTGGTGATTGACCCTGTTATTTTTCAAAAAGAATTAGAAAAATTAGCGCCTTTCAACATTGATTTCAAAAAGAACTTATTGATTTCTAAAAAAGCGCATTTAATTCTTCCTACCCACCGTTTATTGGATGCTGCTTCTGAAACAGCAAAAGGGAAAAATAAAATTGGTTCTACGTTAAAAGGTATCGGACCAACTTACATGGATAAAACAGGTAGAAATGGTCTCCGTGTTGGTGATATTTTCGCACCTAATTTCAAAGAAAAATATGCTGCATTAGTTGAAAAACACGTTGGAATATTAAAGCATTATGATGGTTTTGAGTACGATTTAACAGAACTTGAAGGTCCATGGATGGAAGGTATCGAAGTGCTTCGTGGTCTAACAGCTATCGATAGTGAACATTTCTTAAACCAACAAATGAAGGCTGGTAAGCGAATTTTAGCAGAAGGAGCTCAAGGAACAATGTTAGATATTGATTTCGGAACTTATCCTTTTGTAACCTCATCAAATACGGTAACTGCAGGAACATGTACTGGTTTAGGTATTGCTCCTAATAAAATCGGTGATGTAATCGGTATTTTCAAAGCTTATTGCACGCGTGTTGGAAGCGGACCTTTTCCAACAGAACTAGACAATGAAATAGGTGAATTGATTCGTCAGGAAGGACGTGAATTTGGTGCGACAACAGGTCGTCCTCGTCGCTGTGGATGGGTAGATATTCCTCAAATGAAATATGCCATCATGATTAACGGTGTTACTGAATTATCAATGATGAAAGCAGACGTTTTAAGCTGTTTTAAAACGATTCAAGTGTGCACGCACTACATAATCAATGGAGAAAAAGTAGACTATTTTCCATTCGATGTAGACGGAATTGACATTACTCCCGTTTATGAAGAAATTGAAGGTTGGAATTGTGACTTAACGAAGTTAAAGGCATACGAAGAATCACCTCAAGCATTGAAAAATTATGTGACGTATTTGGAACAAAAATTGGAAGTACCGATTACGGTTGTTTCTGTTGGACCAGATCGAACTCAAACCTTATTAAAATAATGGACTATTGATTCCTTTTAGTAACATATTTAAAATTGCGCTTGCCTCAAGCGCAATTTTTTTGTTATCGCTTTGTGGTTTTTCACAAAGTAAACTATTGGAATTACTCCCTGGCTCAGAAAAACTGGGCTATAATGAAAAAACAGGTGCACACCGCTTAGTAGGTAGTGTCAATTTCATCTACCAAGGAAATACGATGTATTGTGATTCAGCTCACTATTTTGATAAAACAAATGAAGTTCGTGCATACGGAAATGTGCACATTACAAAAGATGACATCAATCTTTTCTGCGATTCATTATACTATAACGGTAAAACACGTCGTGCAAAGTTATGGGGGCATGTGCGAGTGCGCGATCTAGAATACAAACTAAGTACTGATACGTTGGAATACGATGCTAAAAAGTCACAAGGAATTTATCGTCATGGAGGAAAAATAGAAAGTATTACATCAAACGAAGTTCTAACAAGTCGTATTGGTTATTTCTATCCAGATTCAAAAAGTTTCTTCTTTAGTGGTAAGGTGAATTACAAGAATGAAGACCTATCCATGACAACCGACACTTTGCAATATATTTACAGCAAACAAACCACCTATTTTTATGGTCCAACCAAAATCGTGAAAGCAAAAACTACTATGTTTTGTGAACGAGGTTGGTATAATGTTCAGACAGAGGAAGGAAGTTTAATGCGTAATGCGAAAATTCTTCAGGATAGTCAAATCATTTTAGGCGATACTTTATTGTACCAACCGTTGCAAGGGCGATCTATTGGAAAAGGAAATGTGGTGTTTGTCGACACTACCTCCAAGACTATTTTCCGAGGTGACTACGGCTTGCAATCCGAAAAAGACCACTATGCCTATTTAACTGGTAATGCGGTAGCCACTAAGGTTCAAAAAAACGATAGTATTTATATCTTCGCAGATACACTTTTTAATCAGAACGACACCTTGAATAAACCTTTGTACACGAAAGCATTTCACAATGTACGTGTATTCAATTCCTCTGTTCAAGCGATGAGTGACAGTGTCTATTACAGTGAGATAGAAGAACGAATGGAATTGTACAACAATCCGATTGTTTGGTCGCAAAACTCAGAATTAAAGGGAGATTCCATTTCTATTTATTTTAATGACTCTTTGATAGATCATATTTTTGTCAGGGAAAAGGCGACCGTGATAATGGAGATTGATTCTGGACTTTATTATAATCAAATCGCTGGAAAAGAAATTATTACGCTTTTCAAAGAAAATGAAATTGTCCGTTCTGATGTAAAAGGAAGTGCTGTGACCATTTTTTACCCTGAAGAAACACAGGAAGATGACACTTTAGTGTCCATAAAACGAATGGGAATGAATCGTTTGTATGCGAGTGAACTAAGAATATATTTGGACAGTGGAGAAATTACGGGCGTTACATATTTTGATCGTCCAGACGGAGTTTTTTATCCAATGGATAGTATCAAAGAAGATGAAATGAAGGTAAAGAACTTTCAATGGAATCCAGCTTTGCGACCAAAACGAAGTATTACTGAAACTGTGAAGTGGGATTTGTTGGATTAATGATTTCCAATTTCTTCTAAGTCCCATCTCATTACGCGTTGCACGCCATCAACTTGTTCAAATTTCGCCATCAGTTGTTCCAAATGTTCCGTATCAAATACCAAGACACGAATTTTACCTTCGAAAATTCCATCTTCCGTTTCAAATGAAATAGATTTCATGTTCACATTGTGCTGGTTTGAAATAATCTCTGTCAAACGATTAACAAGTCCTAAATTATCAATTCCAGTAATCTTAATTGCCGCTACCCTTTCAACCAATTCTTGCGATTGCCAGCGGGCTTTAATGCAACGATATGCCATTTTCGACATTAAATGCTCTGCATTCGGACAATTATAACGGTGAATTTTAATTCCTTCACTAATGGTAATAAAACCAAAAACATTATCTCCTGGAATTGGATTACAACACTTCGATAATTGATATTGAATGTTTTTAAAATCCTCACCAATTATTATGGCATCTTCCTTCGTATTAATCTTAGGATAAATATTCTCTTGATGTTTGACTTTTGGAACAGAAACCTTTTTAACAACCTGCATCATTCCGTGCTGAACGTCAATATCGCGCAATTTTGTTAGGTCAATTTTACCTTTTGCGATACGGAAATATAATTCAGTAGCCGTATTAATTCCATAGAACTTCTCTAAAAAGGAAACATTCTCAGAAGCAAAACGAATGTTGTGTTGCTTGAATTTCCGCTCTAATATTTCACGACCGTCTTGTGCAATATTCTTGCGTTCCTCATTCAACGAAGATTTAATTTTCTGCTTTGCTCTTGCGGTAACAACAAAACGTAACCACTCTTCATTTGGTTTTTGCTTGGTAGAAGTTATAATTTCTAACTGATCTCCATTTTGAAGTTGGTAGCTCAATGGAACCAACCTGTTATTCACCTTCGCACCAATACATTTATCTCCAATGTCAGTGTGAATATCGTAAGCAAAATCTAGAATTGTTGAACCAGTTGGCAATACTCTTAATTCACCTTTTGGCGTAAACACATAAATTTCATCCATAAATAAATTCAACTTGAATTCATTTACAAACTCCATGGCATTCAAGTCAGGATTCTCTAATAAGTCCCTAACCTCCGCAATCCATCGATCAAATTTACTTTCATCGCCTTTTGCTTCTTTGTATTTATAATGTGCCGCCAAACCTTTCTCAGCAATCTCATCCATTCTACCCGAACGAATTTGTACTTCAACCCACTTTCCTTGAGGCGACATAACAGTCGTATGAAGTGATTCATAACCATTTGCTCTAGGTGTTGAAATCCAATCGCGCAAACGATCTGGACTTGGCTGATAAAAATCAGTGACAATACTATAAATTCTCCAACAATCTGATTTTTCCAATTCTTGTGGCGTATCCACAATGATTCGCACAGCAAACACATCATAAATCTCCTCGAAAGGAATCTCTTTCGTGTTCATTTTTCGCCAAATCGACGAAATTGACTTCGTTCTTGCCTTTATTTCAAAGGTATAACCCTCTTGTTGAAGTGAATCTTTAATTGGCTGAATAAAACGACGAATGAAACGATTACGTGCATCTTGGGTAGACTTCAGATTTGTTTCTATGCGGGCATACACTTCTGCTTCGCTGTACATCATCGCTAAGTCCTCCAACTCACTTTTTATGGAGTAAAGTCCTAATCGATGCGCCAAAGGAGCGTACAAAAACTTTGTTTCAGATGCGATTTTCAATTGCTTGTCAGAGCGCATACTGCCCAGCGTGCGCATGTTATGCAAGCGATCAGCAAGTTTAATAAGAACAACACGTAAATCATCCGAAATGGTCAAAATCATTTTACGGAAATTCTCTGCTTGAATAGAAGCGTTCTCGTCGAATACTTCAGGGATTTTTGTCAATCCATCAATAATCAAACGAACCTTCGCGCCAAACAAGTCTTCAACATCTTGCAAGGTAATATGCGTATCTTCTACCGTATCATGAAGCAATGCGCAAGTAATAGCCGTAGCACCCAAGCCCATTTCTTCTGCGCAAATTCTTGCTACGGCAATGGGATGGTAAATATAGGGTTCTCCCGATTTACGGCGCATATCCTTGTGCGCTTCAACAGCAACGTCGAAGGCTTTACGAATCATGCGTGTGTCTTCACGAGATCTGTTTTTTGTCGCACGCAACAATCCACGAAAAGCATTTAATATTTCTTTTCTTTCCTGCTCTAAATCGATATGTGGTGGCAGTTGCGACATTAAAATTTATTTTGCTGCTAAAACTTTGGTAGATACTTCTCCAAAACCAACACGCACACCATCTTTAGAAGCAAATCCTCTCATAATAACAGTATCATTATCCTGAATGAATTTACGTTCTGAACCATCCACCAAATGAATTGGTTTTGTTCCTTTCCAAGCTAACTCAAGCATTGAGCCGTAAGAATCTTCTGTTGGACCAGAAATAGTTCCAGAGCCCATTAAATCTCCACAACGAATGTTACAACCATTTACGGTGTGATGCGCTAGCTGCTGTGCCATATTCCAATACATGTACTTGAAATTGGAATGAGAAACACGCGATTCAGTTGAATTCTCGGGTTGGATGAATACTTCTAAATCGATATCGTATGATTTTTGACCTTCATATTTCAAGTAACTCAATACTTCTGGTTCCTGTTTAGGTCCATCCACTTTAAATGGCTCTAAGGCATCAAGTGTAACAATCCAAGCCGATAATGACGAAGCAAAATTCTTCGCTAAGAAAGGTCCTAGTGGAACATATTCCCACGTTTGAATATCACGAGCCGACCAATCATTGAACAATGCCATTCCAAAAATAAATTCTTCCGCTTCCGCAGTAGAAATTGAATCACCCAATGCTTTTCCATCAAAAGTGATAAACGCTGTTTCCAATTCGAAATCCAAATTTCTACAAGGTGCGTAAATCGGATCAGCTTGTGGATCTGGTTTTATTTGTCCTTTTGGACGGTAAATTGGTTCTCCTGAAAGAATCACGGAACTTGAACGACCATGATAACCGACAGGAATCCACAACCAGTTCGGTAACAAAGCGTTGGCAGGGTCACGGAACATAACACCAACATTAGTAGCATGTTCGCGCGATGAATAAAAATCTGTGTAATCTCCAATTTGAACCGGCATACACATTTCAACTGTATCAGCAGCTAAGAGAACTTGGTTCGCATGGTGTTCGTTTTTTTGTAAATCCGTTTGGTTGATATCCAACAACTTTGAAATGCGGTTTCTCAAATCACGCGTAGCTTTCTTTCCTTTTTTCATCAAATTGTTCAAGTAAGGCGCATCAAAATCAGTCAATTCGAAAGGAAGATTCTCCATGTATCCCAATACAAATAAGGTCTTCAAGTCAAGTACTTGATCGCCAATTCGAACCCCAACTCGTGGAGTTAATTGGTTGGTTTTGAAAATTCCAAAAGGTAAATTCTGAATTGGAAAATCAGAACCTGTAGGTACTTCTACCCACGAACGTAATGCTGGATTATTAGCCGCTATACTCATTTCTTTCAATTATTTAATCTGTCAATTTACAATCTACAATTTGTAATCTATAATTTGTAATCTGTAATCTGTAATCTGTAATCTGTAATCTGTTAATCTGTAATCTAAAATACCTTAAACATTAAATCTAAAATGCATAATATCCCCATCCTCAACTACATACTCCTTCCCTTCTACCTTGAATTTTCCAGCGTCTTTAACCGCAGCCTCTGATCCTAAAGTTGTAAAGTCGTTGTATTTCATTACTTCTGCACGTATAAATCCTTTCTCAAAATCAGTATGAATCACACCTGCTGCTTTAGGAGCCGTCATGCCTTTTGTAATTGTCCATGCTCGAACTTCTTTCTCACCCACTGTAAAGTACGTTTGAAGATCCAAAAGTGAGTATGCAGAAATAATCAATCGATTCACTCCTGGTTCTTCCAAACCTAACTCTTCCAAGAACATTTGACGCTCTTCGTACGTTTCCAATTCAGTAATATCTGCTTCAATCTTAGCTCCAATAACTAACACTTCCGCGTTTTCATCCTTAACGGCTTCTCGAACTTGATCAACATACTTATTTCCAGATTTCACAGATGCTTCGTCAACATTGCATAAATACATTACTGGTTTTGAGGTAATCAATTGAAATTTCTTTACAATTTCTTCTTCTTTTTCATCAAATTCCAATACACGTGCAGATTTACCTTGTTCCAAACCTTCTTTAATACGCAAAGCCACCTCATTTTCTTTCAAAACATCTTTATCGCCCGATTTTAAATTTCGAGACAAAGAAGCGATTCGCTTTTCGATTGTATCTAAATCCTTCAATTGCAATTCAATATCAATGATTTCTTTATCGCGAATTGGGTTCACACTTCCATCCACGTGGATAATATTCCCATCATCAAAACATCTCAACACATGGATTATCGCATCTGTTTCACGAATATTTGCAAGAAACTGATTTCCAAGCCCTTCACCTTTTGATGCTCCTTTTACCAAACCAGCGATATCCACAATTTCCATTGTTGTTGGCATCACTCGTTGTGGATTGGCTAATGCTTCCAACTTCTCTAAACGAGGGTCTGGAACAGAGATCACCCCAATATTCGGTTCTATTGTACAAAACGGAAAGTTCGCAGATTGCGCTTTCGCATTTGACAAACAATTAAACAAAGTGGATTTCCCTACATTCGGAAGCCCTACGATTCCACATTTTAATGACATTTCTAAAAATTTTAAACAAAGATAATTATTCAGCACGAAGGAGGGATACTACTTATCAATAGTTTATGCGCTAAATGTCTTTTTCTTCTATCTTCGTAACTAAATTTACTTAATGAACTTCGTTTTTCTTCTGTTTCTGGGTATTTGTGTTCTTCTATTGATCCTTGCTGTTATAGGATTATCAAAGCCTTCTTTGGTTGAAATGCGTGAATCAATCAAAATCAATTCCACTCCTGAAGCACTTTTTCCTTTTCTATCAGATTTTGAAAAATTTGTAGTTTG
>JBIIKG010000075.1:0-11860 GCA_044233275.1 Crocinitomicaceae bacterium
TGGATGTGCAAGCAATTCTATTTTTAATTGGTGTGAACGAACTAGAGACTGGTCAATCAGAATTTACAAAAAGTCAAAAAACTGATTTATTTCACATTGCTATTTGCACCTTGTTAGAACCATATGGTTACTACGAATTTGAAGGGCGAGACAAAGAGAATTGGCCACATTTTAAATTGAACAAAGAATTACCTCCTTTGAGTCACCAAGAACAACAATATTTGTTAAAAGAATCAATGTTGGAGTATTTCACGCGAAATGGGTACTATTCTGAAGATGAAATAACCACTTGAAAAAACTATCTTTGACTTTGAAATAATACTATATGGACATTTTTATAAAAGCATCACAGCTTATACTTTCACTATCTATTCTTGTTGTACTTCATGAATTTGGTCATTTTATACCAGCAAGAATATTCAAAACGCGTGTAGAAAAATTCTACCTTTTTTTTAATCCTTGGTTTTCACTTTTTAAAAAGAAAGTGGGTGATACTGAATGGGGAATTGGTTGGTTGCCGCTTGGAGGCTATGTTAAAATAGCAGGTATGGTTGATGAATCGATGGATAAAGAACAATTATCTCAACCGGCTCAGCCTTGGGAATTCAGATCTAAACCTGCCTGGCAACGATTAATCATCATGATTGGCGGTGTTACAGTAAACCTTGTCTTGGGTATCGTCATTTATATCTTCGTGATGTTTGCTTACGGTGAAGAGAAAATTTACACGAAAGAGTTGACAAGTGGTTTATCCATTCATCCTTATTTAAATAAATATGGACTTCAATCAGGAGATAACATCTTGAAAGTGGAAGGCGAAGAAGTAACTCATATTAGTGAAATAAACAATGGTTTACTTTTACGAGGAGCGCGTAAGTTTGATGTGGTCCATGCAGATGGGTCGAAAGAAGTAGTATCACTTCCGGAAAATATCGATTATGAACTATTTGAAAGTGGCGCATTTCCTGCAGTTGGATTAAGAGGCGGAGACCGTACAATCGCAAAAATCCCAAAAGAAGATACTGTTTTAACTAAAGCGGGATTCAAAGAAGGAGATGAAATTCTTTCAATCAAAGATATTCAGGTTGCAAATTACGACGATATAGATAAAGCGAAATTTCTTTACAAAGGGAAAAAGGTTGATGTGACTGTCCTTCGCGGAAAAGATACGCTTGCTTTAACGACTAAAATTGGAAAAACAGGTCAATTAGGATATATGCGTGACCCTATCATTTTAGATAAGGATAAAATCAAAACAGTATATTATGGTTTTGGTGCGAGTATCGGAAAAGGGATCGATAGAGGTTTTACAACCTTAGGTGATTATGTAGGACAATTGAAGTTCCTTTTCACTAAGAAAGGTGCATCATCAATCGGTGGCTTTGGTACGATTGGCAATATGTTTCCTCCTGTTTGGGATTGGCAAGTTTTCTGGTTGACAACGGCATTTATATCAATCATATTAGCATTTATGAACATTTTACCGATTCCAGCATTGGATGGTGGACATGTTGTTTTCTTATTGTATGAAATTATTACCGGAAGAGAGGCACCGCAGAAAGTATTAGAATATGCACAGTATGTCGGATTTATCTTCTTACTAGGTTTGATACTTTACGCAAACGGAAATGATTTGGTGCGTTGGATTTTTGGTTAATTCCATTCATCCTGAATACATTGCTTTACAAACGAAAGGTCACCTTTTCTCATTTTCCATTTTTTGTTGAAAATGAAATGTTTAACTTTCGACTATAATTTTAACTAAACACAGATGAAAAATTTATTTCTATCAACTATTTTATTGCTTTCCTCTTTGGCAGCAATGGCGCAAATGACGGAAGGTCACATCGCGTACAAAATTGATATTACTACAGATAATCCAGATATGCAAATGGTCGTGGGAATGATGCAGGGATCTACAATGGATGTTTATTTCAAGGAAAAAATTACACGTTCTGAAATGAAAATGGGTTCAATGATGAACATGACCACAATTACCAATGAATCAACTAAAGATGTTTTGATGTTAATGAGTGGAATGGTTGGCCAAAATGCCATTCAAACAACATTGACTGAACTTGACGAGCAAAAAACAACTGATGAGAACCCTTTTACAGTGTCTTTGGTTGATGAAACAAAAGTAATTGAAGGGTTTACTTGTAATAAAGCTATTCTAACTTCTGAAGAAGGATTAGAATCTGTTTTTTGGTATACAGAAGAAATTGACATTTCTAAAAAAGGTCAGTCTTATTTAAACGATCAAGTTCCTGGTTTTCCGATGCAATTCGAACTGAACAATGGTCCAATGAAAATGTCAATGACAGTTACTAAAGTCGAAAAATCAATTGAGAAAAAGAAAGCAGCGACATTATTCGATATGTCTATTCCTGAAGGATACAAAGAAATGACAATGGAAGAATTACAATCTATGGGAAGTATGGGAATGTAATTAACCTTTAAAACATGCAAAAGGGAGCAAATGCTCCCTTTTTTATTGTCTGTAATTTTCTATTTTATTTTCGAGAGTTTGGTTGAAAGTATTCCAGAAGACTTGAATACTTTAACTATATAGTCACCTGCTTTTAAATCAATTGTTTCACAAGGAATTTGATGCGTTCCTTGATTTAATTGTTTATCACAAACCAACAGAGCAGATCGACCATTCAAATCATAGATTTCAATTTTCACGCGTTCATTTTGAGTTTCGATTTTCAAGGTTGTATTGCTGGTCGCTGGATTCGGATAAATCAAAATACCATCATCCTCTTTCTCATTTTCAGCAATTCCAAGATTACATGCGCCTAAAACATCGATATAGTTAATCGTTTGTTCAAACAAAGGCTGTATATCCATTGGGTCAACTTCAAACCAATCCTTCAAAATAGAAGCATAAACGTCTCTAAAATCAATTTGCATTGGCAAACCAGCTTGATTGTCAATTGCGTTCGGTATGATTGGATTGGGACCAATGATTCCACTATTAATACAAGATCCAAATAAGAACATTGGTGCTGCATCTCCATGGTCAGTTCCAAGACTAGCATTTGATGCAATTTGACGACCAAATTCAGAGAATGTCATCCCTGCCACCTGTTGTTCTAATCCCAATAGATTCAAATCATCTTGAAATGCATTTACGGCATCGGAAATCATTTTAATCAAATTTGCATGCGCACCGGCGGTTGAATCTGTCGCTAAAACTTGACCATCATGCGTATCAAAACCATTTACATTCAGAATATAAACTTTCGTTTTCAATCCGCCTGAAATCATTTGAGCAACATATCGCAAATACACAGCAACTGGATTAGCTGCATCATATAAGATTGATAAGGTATTCCCAGCTGCTGCCGCAGTATTTATTTGATCTCCATAGAGATTGGTTTGATTGATTATTGTCGAAATATGTTCCATGTGGGAACCAAAATAAGTCCCATCATTAACCGCAGAGCCTGTCAAATTATAATTTACAGTGGGATCATTTACTGCATGTGAAAAGTTTGCCATGAGACCTTGACATGTTGCAGAAAGTTCATATCCCATACTTATAGCAAAAGGATCAGGATATGTTGCATTCGGATATGCTGATGGATAATTAGGGTATTCATTATCAAAATGTCTTCCCAACCATCCCCTAGTTTCATTTACATCCATTGAACCAGAAGTCCAAATATCCATTGATCTAAAGTGAGATCTATTTTGCTCCGGATAACCAACATTCTGAATAATTGAAAGTTTACCATTGTCAAACAGATTTTTCATACCAGTCATAACGGGATGTAAACCTACCTCTGGAGTTATAGTTAAAATAGATGATTCAGGGACAATGACATTTGATCGTTGTATGACCAAATTATCATATTGGTCAATTGGAATAACTGTATTCAAACCATCATTACCACCATTCATTCTTATAATAACAAGCACTCTGTCCTCTGCCATTTTAGAAGGTTCAAACAACTTTTTACTAATTGCCTGAAAATTTAGTCCTTTCATTGCTATTGGTGCTGCAACCGATGCCAATGAAACGTTTTTTACGAAACTTCTTCTTTTCATAATTTCCTTTTTTGACGAATTTAAATTGTCTGAAATTCAGGCATTTTAAATACTCGATTTAACACCAACTGAATACGAATTTTTACAGGATCAGAAAAGGTTGTATTTCCTGGATTATCTAAATAATCATTGTACTGAAGCGTCCATTCAAAGTCTGGTAAGCCATTTGTCAAAATCCCTTTGAGAACTAACTTTTGCACTGCATCAATTGATTTCGGAAAAAATACATCACAAATATCATCAATTACTTGAATGGCATCGGAAGGATTACTCAATCCATCTACAAAGCCCAAAGCATTTACTTTAAAGAAATTTGTACCAGCTGGAATACCTGTTAAAATAGTAAATGCCGCTGCATAATCAAATCTGGACTTGATTGTTGTAGAATTAATCCACAGTTTTGAAAAAGCTGGTGATTGATAGTAAACTGGCCAACCTGCAACACTTGGCGGAGCGGCATAAGCTTGACCCATACCTTCTGCTAATGCATAAATTGTCAAGTATAAATCTGAATTAATTGTAAGTGTATAATTGGGCACCGACTCCGTTGGATTCATCATACCCATTAACATCTCGAGTGGACCTCTGATAATTGAACCTCTCAAACTAACGTCATAGAAATGTTCACTTTTGAAAAGTTCATCCAAGACCGGTAAAACAGCGTAATTATTAGTAATCATAGTTTGAGCCATGATTGGAATTACATTTGTCTCCACATCCGCAGTTAAATCATAATTTACGAAATAACGATACAACTTTTTACAGATATAATTCGCGACCTCATTCTGTTGAAAAATGATATCGATATAATCTGAATATTCATTCGCATTATTATTCGCTACTGTTGCATTTCCAAAGTGATATGACAACTGTTTTGTTGTTGCATCATGAAGAATCGCATTGTAAACAGGCACTGGGGATGGCAAGGTTGCACTTCGCAATCCATCAATATAATATCCAGTTAAAATCTTTGCACCTGCCGCAACATCACCTTCAGTATAATTAGAATAATCACCAGGACCGATTTGTGGACCTTTACCGATTGTAAACAACTCTAGTAATTCACGCGCATAATTTTCATTTGGACTAAAGACATTATTCGTTCCACCGTTCAAGAACAAAAGCATATTTGGATCAATCGTAATGTCTTTTACTAATTGCTTAACATTACCCAAAGAATGTTGACGAATTGTCATTAAGTAATTATAGGTACCTCTTGAATCATTTCCAGCCGTTGCCCCAAAATGATTATGCCAAAAAAGACATATTTTTTCAGCTATTGTTCCTGGTTCAGTATTCAGTCGCTTCAACATCCAAGCACCTAAAGACTTTATTCTCGCATTTTCAACCAATTGAGCTTGTGTAGCATTTGCCGGATAAACAGCAGTAACCCATGTTGTACCCATTGGTACGATGGTTTCAGCAGGATCATATGATAAAGGCTGATCAATTACTGGAGTTTGAAGAAGGGCACTTACTGTTGCATTCAGACCATTGCTCACGGCATCAAGCATCTGTTGGTTGGTTGGCCCAAACAATGTTCTTTTTAATAAATGTGCAGCTTCAGCCTTCGTCCAAGGACCCGAATATGGATTCATGCTCAACGAAACGGGTGTTTCAATCTCTTGTTCTGGTAACATTTGATAGGTTTTAATAATGCAATTTATAAAAACTCAGCAAGATTCCTAAAAAGAATGTGTTAAATTTAGTTTAGCTCAAAAAATCGATGTTTCTCTTTAAACCATCGAATTTGGTTCTTTTCACAGCACTTAGTTTAAACAATTCATTAAACACCTCTTCGCTTAAGTCTTGCCAATCATTGTTTGAAAGTTGCAGTAAATTCTTTGACGGATTAAATCTAGGTTCATTGTGCAGTAATGAAAATCGATTCCACGGACAAACATCTTGACAAATATCGCAACCAAATGCCCAATTATCCATTTTACCTTTGAATTCGGTAGGCAATAGTGCATCCTTCAATTCGATAGTTAGATAAGAAATACATTTTGAGCCATCAACCACATATGGTTCGATTATCGCATCAGTTGGACAAGCATCGATGCATTTTGTGCAGGTTCCACAATAATCTTTAATCGGACCATCTGCTTCGAGTTCGAGATCTATTATCATTTCAGCAATGAAGAAAAAGGATCCGCTTTTTGGGTGAATGAGATTGCTATTTTTACCGATCCAACCTAAACCACTTTTTTTTGCCCAAGCTTTATCCATCACTGGAGCAGAATCGACGAACACACGGCCTGATACTTCACCAATTTCGGTTTCGATGAATTGCATTAATTGTCGCAATTTTTCTTTGATTACATCATGGTAATCCTCTCCGTAAGCATATTTAGAAATTTTTGGTGCAGAGAAATCTGATTGTTTCTCTTCAGTGTAGTAATTCAAAAGTAGAGAAATAACCGATTTTGCACCATCTACTAATAAACGAGGGTCCAAGCGTTTATCGAAATGATTTTCCATGTACGACATTTTACCATGTCGTTGTTCGTTTAGCCAAGCCTCTAAACGCGGTGCCTCTTCTTCTAAAAATTCAGCTTTGGAGATCCCACAATAAAAAAAACCCAATTCCAGGGCTTTTTGTTTGATTAGAGCAGTATTTTTTGCTAATTGAGACATTCTCTAAAACAAACCACCTTGCGTAAAACCGAGATCACGGCCTAAATGACGATAAGCTCTTTCAGTTGCTTTTCTTCCGCGTGTTGTACGCATTAAAAATCCTTCTTGAATCAAAAATGGCTCATATACCTCTTCTAAAGTACCGGCATTTTCTCCAATAGCAGTTGCAATTGTCGACAAACCTACTGGTCCACCATTGAACTTATCAATCAATACTTTCAGAATTCGGATATCCATTTCGTCCAATCCAAACTCATCCACATTTAATGCTTTAAGCGCAAATTCCGTAATTTCCGAATCAATAATTCCTTTACCTTTTATTTGAGCAAAATCTCTCACTCTGCGCAAAAGTGCATTGGCAATACGGGGTGTACCTCTACTTCTACCAGCAATTTTAAACGCAGCATCTTCATCAATAGCAATATTCAACAAACTGGATGATCGTTCAACTATCGTAGTAAGTACTTGAGAATTATAATATTCTAAACGTGAGTTTATTCCAAAACGAGCTCTTAAAGGCGAAGTCAGTAATCCAGAACGCGTTGTTGCACCAATTAAGGTAAATGGATTTAAACTAATTTGGATACTTCTAGCATTTGGACCACTATCAATTAAAATATCAATTGTATAATCTTCCATCGCAGAATATAAATATTCCTCTACTACTGGACTTAAACGGTGAATTTCATCGATAAAAAGCACATCACCTTCACCAAGATTGGTAAGTAAGCCAGCCAAATCACCTGGTTTATCTAAAACAGGTCCGCTCGTAACTTTAAATCCAACTCCTAGCTCATTCGCTATAATATTGGCAAGAGTCGTTTTACCGAGTCCAGGAGGGCCATGCAATAATACATGATCTAAAGATTCACCTCTTAATTTTGCTGCTTGAATAAAGATTTCCAAATTGTCAACAACAGCTGGTTGTCCCATAAAATCATTGAGATATTTGGGACGCAAAACCTTATCATACTCTTGGTCAACATTAGATGCTGCCTCTTCACGATAATCGAATGATTCTTCCTCTTCCACTTGTTGCAATTTAGACAAAAATACAAAAGCCTTCTATCACTTGACAGAAGGCTTTCAATTATTTTAGTATTTCTTAATGTTCTTCTTCTCCTTCTGCTAAAGGAACAGTTTGAGGAATGAAGTCAACATCAGATCCTGGCTTAGAATAATCATAAGGCCATCTGTGCACTGTTGGCAATTCTCCTGGCCAGTTTCCATGTATATGTTCTACTGGAGTTGTCCACTCTAATGTATTTCCATTCCAAGGATTTTGAGGAGCTTTAGGTCCACGGTAAATACTATAGAAGAAATTAAACAAGAATAATAGTTGTCCTAACGCTGCAATAATTGCAAAAACCGTAATAATTTGATTCAAGTCCATCATCAAGTTTAATGAATCAACATCAAACTCACCATAAACGGAATAATCATAGTAACGACGCGGCGCTCCTGCTAGACCTACGAAGTGCATTGGGAAGAACACCCCATACGCTCCAACGATAGTAATCCAGAAATGAGCATATCCTAAACGAAGGTTCATCATCTTACCGTACATTTTAGGGAACCAGTGGTAAACTCCACCAAACATTCCAAATACAGCAGACATACCCATTACAATATGGAAGTGAGCAACAACAAAATAGGTGTCATGAATTGCGATATCCAACGCTGAATCGGCAAGTATAATTCCAGTTACACCACCAGTGATGAACGTTGAAACTAAACCAAGTGCAAACAACATGGCTGGAGTCAAAACTAAAGACCCTTTCCAAATTGTTGTGATGTAATTAAATACTTTTACTGCTGAAGGAATGGCAATTAATAAAGTTGTAAATACAAAGACACTTCCTAAGAATGGATTCATCCCAGTCACGAACATGTGGTGACCCCATACAATGAACGATAAGAAACCAATTGCCAAGATTGAACCAATCATAGCGCGGTATCCAAAGATAGGCTTACGTGAGTTTGTAGAAATAATTTCAGAAGATAATCCTAATGCAGGTAATAATACGATATATACCTCAGGGTGACCAAGGAACCAGAATAAATGCTGGAATAAGATAGGAGAACCACCGTGGTTCGTCAACATCTCACCACCAACAATAATATCCGAAAGGTAGAAACTTGTCCCTGCCAATCTATCCATTATCAACAATAGTGCTGCTGATAATAAAACTGGGAAAGATAATACACCTAAAATAGCTGTTACAAAGAATGCCCAAATTGTTAATGGCATACGTGTCATTTTCATTCCTTTCGTACGTAAGTTTAAAACTGTTACGATGTAATTCAATGAACCAATTAATGAAGATGCAATGAAAATAGCCATTGAGAACAACCACATAGTCATACCCGTTCCTGACCCACTGACTGCCTGTGGCAAAGCTGATAAAGGAGGATAAATTGTCCAACCTGCCATTGCTGGGCCACTGCTTGATACATCACCGATTTGAATTCCAAAAAGAGATCCTTGATGTACAAATAATGATAATAACATGAGTAAAGATGAAAGCAAAAAGAACCAATAAGAAAGCATGTTCAAGAAACCTGAAGCCATATCACGCGCTCCAAGTTGCAACGGAATAAGTAGGTTAGAGAATGTACCTGACAAACCACCTGTTAAAAGGAAGAATACCATGATTGTACCATGAATGGTTACCAAGCCTAAATACATATCTTCTTTCAATACTCCTCCTGGTGCCCATTCTTCACCAAGGAAGAAAGACAAAAAGCTAGAACTTTCACCTGGCCATGCCAATTGAATTCTAAACAAGATAGATAAAAGCATCGCCACTAACCCCATGAATACAGCAGTCATTAAAAACTGCTTACCAATCATTTTGTGATCTTGGCTGAAGATATACTTTGAAACAAAACTTTCTTCATGGTGACCATGATCGTGGTCATGGTGTCCATGTGCGTCGTGATGTCCGTGTGCTTCGTGCGCTACTGCCGCCATTTTATTCGAATTTAGTTATTTACTAATAGATTGATTATTTCTTAGCAACAGACATAGTATCTCCTGCCATAGGTGCCACTTCAGCAGGAGCCGCAGGTGCAGCCGTTGCGAAATAAGCATCCTTAAATGTTTGTTTTTTCTTATTCGTCATCCACGCTTTGTATTCTGACTCAGATAAAACAACAACCATCATTTTCATTTTGTAATGTGCACCACCACAAATCTTGTTACACATTAAAACATAGTTGAACTTATCATTGTTCTTACGCTTACGCATTTCTACTGAAGTAACGTCTGGGGTAAATTTAAAACGTGTTGTCAATCCAGGCACTGTATTCATCTGCGCTCTAAAATGCGGGAAGAAAGCAGAGTGTAGAACGTCTTTAGCACGGAAGTTAAATTCGTATTCCTTATTCACACATAGGAACAAAGTATCCTTTTGAATGATGTCATCCCAAGCTTGGGCATCCACCTTACCATCATGACGTTCTCTCATTTGATATAACAAACGAATCAAGCGCTCCTTTCTAGAAAGGTCGTTTTCCATTTTCTCTTTTTCCTCTGGAACCAACATAATCGTGCGATCATTCAACTTAGAAATTAATGTTTTAATTCCAGTTGGTCCAAATTCCATTGCGTGAATTGCACTGTCAATAGTTGTTGCAGTTAACAAAGCAAGTTCGTTGTTATCTAAGGTCAATTTATAGTCAAAACGACCCAACTTATTATCATCTCCAGCATAACGCGCTGTCCAATCAAATTGCTTTGAAAATAACTCCACACGAATAGATTCGTCTTTTGCGTTATCTGTAACCTCATTCCAACTTTTCAATCCTAAGATGATAATAACTGCAAGAACACAAGCAGGAACAACCGTCCACAACATCTCTAGTTTGTTATTGTGTGGGTAATAAAACGCTTTTACTCCTGGCTTTCTGATATACTTGTATGAGAAAACAAATAACAATGTGTTTGTAAAGAAGAAAACAGCAATAATAATGATAAAGTTAATGTCTAACAACCAATCAGTTTCTTTACCATGCACAGATGCAGCATCGCCTCTACCTGTCCAACCATATTTTAGCATTAACCAAATAAAACCAGCATAAAACAACAACATGAACAAGACCATCATTCGGCCATTCAAATTATTATCTCTGTTGGTTACCTCGTGTTCCCCACGATTTCTCAATTTTGACGAAAGTTCATACACTCGCACCAATTGTGCAAGAGCAATAACTCCAAGTACTATAACGATTAAAAATATCAACTTACTTCCCATCTTTACTTATTTACCGATGATACTATTACTTGTTAATTAAATTTCGTGGTGAACACTTTCATCCAAGAATGGATGGTGGACTGGTGTCAATGGTGCTTTTGTCAGGTTCATTAATATAATCCTAATGAATGCACCTGTAATTAAAAGTACAAGACCAATTTCCAATGCTCCGATGTGAGCGTTTGCTCCCAATGAACCTGCAGAAATCATGATGTAAACATCTACCCAGTGACCAGCTAAGATTACAACACCTACGAAAGTCAAAATACCCACATTACGTTTTGCATCTCTTGACATTAAAATTAACATTGGGAATGCAAAATTGACCAAGAACATTCCAAAATATAATGCCTTAAAGTTTTCAATTCTCATCATGTAGTATACAACCTCTTCTCCAATGTTTGAATACCAGATCAACATAAATTGAGAGAACCATAGATATGACCATAAGAAAGATATGGCGAAAGCCCATTTTCCTAAATCGTGAATATGACTATCATTAACATTTGGTAAATAACCCATTTTCTTAAGGTACAATGTCAACAAAACAATTACAACCATCGCAGAAACCCAAATTCCTGAGAAAACATACCAGCCATACAAAGTAGAAAACCAGTGAACATCAATTGACATCAACCAATCCCATGCAGAAGTAGAACTAAATACCGCAAATACAACCAAAAATAACGCAGCCTTCTTATAGTTTTTAAAGTGAATTTCAGTACCTCCAACTCTATCTTCTTCTAACGAACGATTTCTAAAACCTCTCCAAAATACTAGGTATGCAGCTAAATAGATTATTGTTCTTATCCAAAAGAATACTTTGTTCAAATAAGCAGACTTTCCTTCAATAATCTTATCAAAATGATGTGAAGATGGGTCAGTTGTTGAAGGATCCATCCATTGATAAA
>JBIIKG010000076.1:0-11745 GCA_044233275.1 Crocinitomicaceae bacterium
AGAGCACCCTTTTTAGCTGCAGCAATATTCTCACTGGTGAATTTTGTCTACGGCTTCTTTGTGTTGAAAGAATCATTACCCCCAAGTGAACGGAGAAAATTCGAGTGGAAAAGAGCAAACCCTTTGGGTGCGATACTTCAAATGGGGCGTTTCAAAAAAATGAAATACCTCTTCATTGTGAGTTTCTTTTTGATACTCACCAATATGTCTGTTCATTCTGCTTGGAACTATTTTTCCATGTCTAAATTTGGTTGGACCGCAAAAGAAGTGGGTATTTCACTTGCTGTAGTCGGCGTTTGTTTTGGTGTTGTTCAAGGCGCTGCATCTGGGTTTTTGGTAAAAAAACTGGGAGAAAAAGGCGCCGCAACCTTAGGACTTGGCGTATTATTTATAACGCTCATTGGTATTTCATTTATTCCGCGTGACATGGGCTGGATGATGTACCTGATTATTTTGCCTTATGCATTATCTGGTATTGTTGATCCCGCCATACGGACAATTGTATCGAACGGAACAGCCAACAACGAGCAAGGTGAACTCCAAGGCGTTTTTACCAGCATGATGAGTCTAGGTGAAATTATTGGTCCGCAATTATTCATGTGGATTTTCTATACTTCTCGTACCAATTACCCCAATGAAGATTGGAGTTACGGTTCGCCTTTCCTTGCGGCATCAATCCTCGCATTTGCTGCATTTTTCTTACTACGTTGGACGTTAAAAGGATTTAAGTCAAATTTTTAAAATGTTTGGCGATTGCTTTACTTAGGCAATAAGGATTGTATTACTCTAATTAAACGCACAGAAACTTTTTGTATCAAACAAACTATTTGATGGTTAGAGTTAAATCAATGATATTGTTATATTTACATAATTCAAATATCAATAAAAATGAATACAAAACTGATTTTAATACTTACATTACTATTATCGAGTTGTGTCAATTCGGAATCATCAGAAAACCTAAAACAAGAGATTGAAAATTTACAGGAGAACGAAAACAATTCTATTGAAGGGAATAATAAGATTAAAAATAAACAAGTTGTTGAAGATCAAGATGAAACATCCACCGCAGCAACAATCATGTTAGGTACATGGTATGGAGAAATGAACGGTAAAAAATTGACGATTGTAATAAATAAAGTAAATGGTGAAACACTATCGGGTTTCAATATCCTCGGAACGAACAAAAGGAATTTAAAAGGTCGTTTTCAAATTGGAACATGGGATCAACCTTGTTCTAAGGCATACGATGTAACATTGAACGAGCCTGGTGATGATAAATGGGATGGAGTCTTTACTTTAAAATTTGTTGGATACAGCAATACGATTGAGAGAGGCGAAGGATTAGAATGCGAGGGTTCTTATTCTGGAGCTGAAGCTTCAGGAGTATGGAAAGCAAACAATGGAAAGTTAGTACATGACTTTTATCTGGAAAAAAAATAAACTATTCTGATGAAACAACTTAAGATTGGAAGAAATCAAGATAATGATATTGTCATTGACGATACGAGCGTTTCAAGACATCACGCAACAATTATTCAAACAAACAATAGTTTTATAGTTTGTGATAATAGTTCAAGTAATGGAACTTTTGTTAATGGTCAGCGAATTGAAGACGATACTGTTTTAAAACAAAATGACAAATTAACATTGGGAACAGTGCAAGTTCCATGGATAAATTATGTAAGTTTTGGAGAGAATAAAAAATCTAATGGGACTGAAACAATCATAGAGGAAGCTGCTAAACCAGCACGAGTAGCTGAATCAGGACACGTTCAAAATCAAAATATTCAACAACATGTAATAGTTCAGCAAATAAGTAATACATCCAATGAAAATTCAAATGGTCTTGGTGTAGCTGGGTTTGTTATTGGTCTAATAAGTTTTTTAGGTTCTTTCATTGGTGGAATAGGTGGTATTTTAGGAATCGTAGGTTTAGTCATTTCTTGTGCTGGCTTATTCAAAAGCCCTAGAGGACTTGCTATTGCGGGCCTTGTTTTATCACTATTAAGTATTGCTATTATGCTGGTTGTGAATTCATAATTAAAGATTTTTCATAACGATTGCATTGAGCATCTGCTGCTATTTTCATCGTTCAATTTATTAAAAAATTATATTATTCGTATGAAACAAATTAGAATTGGAAGAAATCAAGATAATGATATTGTTATAGACGATAGCAGCGTTTCAAGACATCACGCAACAATTGTACAAACCACAAATGGTTTTATAATTTGTGATAATAATTCGAGTAATGGTACTTTTATTAATGGTATTAGAATTGACGATGAAACAAGCTTAAAACAAAATGATATCTTGAAAATAGGTACCGTTTTAGTTCCTTGGAAGAATTATTTTGAACAACATAATCAAAAAGAAGAGAACAAAACAAGAGTCGTTTCGGAAGATTACAATACCTCAACAAATGGTGTTGGTGAAAGTCCAAAAAACAATGCTTCATCCTTTAAGAACAATACTGCAGCTCCTAAAAAAAGAAAAAAAGGATTGATAATTATTCTATCGCTTACTGCTGTAGGAATTATTGTAGTTTTTGCTGCACTTTTGTCTCGCAATTCAACGAGTAGTTCATTCGAAGAGTCTTATGTTTATTCAAATCCTATTGTGGAGGATAAATTTGTAGAGTTTGTTGAAAAAGGATTATTCGACAAGACTATGGTTGGTTACGCAACAATTACAAATGATTCAAATATTCCTGGTAATGTAGAAGTAATAGCAACATGCTCTCAAGAAGGAGAATCGTGGGATCAAAAGGAAGTTCATTATATGAATCCAGGACAAACATTAACCTTAGAATTTGAATTTAGAGAAGTAAAACGATTAAAGTACAATCCCGAATTTAATGTCGTTGCCATTGCAATTGAATAAATTGTTTTCCTTTTTTATTTAATAGTCAGGTGAACAGTTTTTATAGCTTAGAATCTATATTTCAGCACTTTAAAGGCACAATCCCGTCCTAAAGAAAGGTTAAATTAACTATACATTCACCATCCCTCCTTCTCCAAGAAGAGAGATAATTTTGTAATTATTGAGTTGTTGGTTTATCATGTTTTGAAATACTAATTATTCTTAACTAATCGAATTGCACAACCATACCCATAATAATGTGTACCCCACCATATAAAACCGTCCTTAGCAGAGACGAAATAGGGTCTCAATGAATTATCAAAATTATCTACTCTGGTTTCACTTGTCCACCATAAACTCGACCCTTGATAATCACGACTGCCCCCTGAAACTTCTTCTACATCATTATTCCATTGATGAAAGACATGAAATGACCCCGTTGGAATGGCATTAAACCCAACCTTATCTTTACCTCTATATTTTTTACTAGTTAAATTGTCTCCAGCAACCGACTCACCACCGCAAAAATCTATCAAGGCTGTCCATTCTGTCACATTCGGAACATGATATCCAACAGGAGCAATCTCCTTATTACTGTGCACAACATAACCATTATATAGTTTAAGTCGATTCCCGCGAACTACCACTTCTGTATAGGCAGGAATTTTATTTTTAGATGAATTAATCCAATCAACACTAGTTTTGGCATGAAACAATTTTGTACCATCTCTAAAAGAGGTTACATCCAAATTTTTTACCATCCAAATTTGTTTGCCTATTCGAATATCATTTATCTCTTTAATTTCAGGCTGCTCTATAGAGTCAAGCTTAACTTGTTGCGAACTATCTTTAATCGTCGATTTCTCATCCGCTTCCTCCGGAGAAACTACCACTTCAGAAACTGAATCATCAGATGTCGCAGAAATAAGATTTTCAGGTTTTTCATTATTAGTGAATATTGAAGTTAAACCTGCAATCAGGATCAATAATAGAACTGCTGCGATGATATAACGGTTCCTTTTTTTTGCTGTTTTGCTTTCTTTGGAATTTAGATTTTCTTTTTCTGTAATTGGCTGCACCTTATGAACCCAATTATTATCGAAAGGAACAATGGATCGCTTAGTGGGGTCTTTTTCTGTCGCTTGTTCAATGACCTCATCCCAATCCGTATTCGTCAACGGAAGCGTATCTTTCATGATGGCTACCTGAATTTCGGGTAATGTCAACACCTCAGAATTATACGGTTTTTTGTTCATGACCATTTGCCAAAGAACTACTCCTAAACTGTAAATGTCTGATTTTTCAGTAATCTCAGCAGTATTGCGCACTTGTTCAGGACTCATATACATAGGAGTGCCCATTTGCTGCGCCATACTCGTTTTTGTATAATCAACTGCACCGTCATTCAAATTCTTTGCAATACCAAAATCCAATAATTTGATACTTCCTTCCTGCGTTACCATGAAATTGGATGGTTTGATGTCGCGATGTATTAATCCTTGCGAATGCACATACTCAATTGCATCGATCATTTGATTGAACAAATTCTCAATTACAACATTTGCCAAAGGTGCGTTTTTTGAAATATAATCTTCCAATGAATCACCCGCAACATGCTCCATTACAAATGCAACAATGTCTCCTGCATCAATTAAATCGGTCACTTTAATTACATTCGGATGGTGCATCTTCGCCAAATTCCGCGCCTCAGCTAAAAAACGCTTACGAATATTGGGGTGCTGAACAAATTCATCTTTCAATAATTTCAGCGCAAATTTATGCCCTAAAGCCTGATGCTCTGCTAAGTATACATTCGCCATTCCTCCTTCACCGAGAAGAGAGATGATTTTGTAGTTATGAATTTGTTGGTTGAGCATGATGATTTATTTAATGCTATATAATTCGGATATTTTGCCATCATCCGTAAAAACAAATTTTAATTCGCTTGAGACATGTGAAGGGCTTACCTTCGAATATTGTTTGAATTCAAAATCAATAAAAACAACATAACTGTCATCTGTTACTTTTTCTATTTGTTCTATATTATTTCGGGAATATTCAGTGCGATTCCAAGAGCTTGTGTATTCCTTTTCCAACTTATCGTATGATGGATTTTGAAAGGACCAATATCTTACAATTTCAGGAGCGAAGTACGAATAAATAGCATCAAAATCTCTATTATCTTCTGCTTGCAAAAAGCTTCTGATTTGTTCTTCACAATCTAGCCTTAATTCTTGTTGTGCATCCTCTACTTTAGTCTGATTATCAATCTGTCCTTGACCTTGATTTTGTCCACCATTAACTTGATTTTCAATTGGCTGTTCTCCAGCATTGGACGATTCAACGCTCTCCTTTGCTGAAACCACAAAATAAATTGCTAGACCTCCAATAACTGCCACAGCAACTAAACTTAGTGCAATAGTTTTGAATACATTGGATTTTTGCTGGGTCGCAATTTGGTTTGAAGTTGAAGGAGAAGGTTGAACCTGTATATTTGGAATATTCTCATACGACAAATCACCGATTAATGCTTCCTTTAATTGATTACAGTTTTCAAAGCGCAGATTAACATCTTTTGCTGTCGCTTTTTCGATGACGTTCCAAATAGCTTGATAAGCCATTCCCATGGTCTGGGACAAATCCATCAAGGGATAATTAACAATATGATCAAATATCTCATATTCAGCAGTCATCGTTTTATATGGACAAACACCTGTCAATAACTCATAGAATGTCACCCCTAAAGAGTATATGTCACTTCGATGATCCAGCACTTGACCACGCACCTGTTCTGGTGACATGTAGTACACAGTTCCAATCTGGGTTCCTGTTTTTGTTAGGTTATGATTTCCTTCTCCAACCAACTTAGCAATACCAAAATCCAATACTTTTATCTCGTCAGATGATGTAATGATAAAATTTGATGGCTTAACATCTCGATGAACGATACCGTTCTTGTGCGCATATACAAAGGCTTCAACAATTTGAATCATCAATTTCTTTGCTCGTTCTATAGAGATTGGTGTTTGTTGCGCTTTAATAAACTCATCCAATCCTTGTCCTTCCACATATTCCATGATGAGAAACAATCCTCCATCCTGCTCCACGTAATCAATTAAGCCAACAATGTTCGGATGTTGCAAATGCGCCAACATCGAAGCTTCATTTTTAAAACGCAAGCGAATTTCCTCATTTTTCACCAATTCAGGTTTCAGTACTTTGATTGCCACTTTGCGCTTAATGGAGACATGCTCCGCTAAGTAAACGTCCCCCATTCCGCCTTCACCAATAAGGGAAATGATGCGATAGTTTTGTATTTGTTGGTTGATCATTTATGATATAGATAAATAGTTTAATAGCGTCTTTCAGCAAAACCCCAAATTTCGATTTTTTTTATTTCGCCGTTTAATTCTGATAATCAAATATTTGCGATATTTTAGCCTAATTTAAAATTTTCCCAGCTTTAACATCTTGAAAATAAATCTTCCAATCAAAAATACAATTACTGGATCTCAACTAGTTGAATTAAGCTTAAAATATTTTTTATTCAAATCATTTTTAGTTAAGGGTAAAGTTTATCGGTAAACGGCCTCGAACACGTGCTCTTTTACCTTTTTCTTCACCTGGTATCCAATTAGGCATTGTGCGAACAAGTCGCTTCGCTTCCTTATCCAGAGCTGGACTAACACCTCTTTCAATCACGATATTTGAAATTGAACCATCTTTCTCGATAACGAAGGATAAATAAACTCGACCTTGCTCATTCATCTCAATTGACGTTTGAGGATATTGAACGTTTTGAACAATCCAACGCTGTAATCCCGCAGTTCCACCGGGGAAACCTGCCTCCACATCTGGAAATTCAATTATCTCGTCATCATAAGAGACTACTTTATTGGTCTTATTTGGCGTTGTTATTGTATTTTTTTTTACTTCATTACCTTTGTTAACTTCATCATGTTCAATAGCTTTAATTTTCTTCAAATCTTTTTCTTGAACGGATGTTGAAGGAATTACCTCTTCAGGCTTTCCCTTTTCAATAGCTTTAATTTTCTTCAACTCTTTTTCGTTAGCGGATGTTGAAGGAATTCCCTCTTCAGGCTTGCCATTTTCTAATTTCGTTTCAATTGATGCAATAGAATTATCATTTTCTATTGTAATATTTTCCTTTTCACTTGGAATTAAAAAATAAATTACGAGTCCAATTAGCACAACTGCCGCACCAATCAAACCATACAGTTTAAATCGCTTATTTTTTTCAGTTGGTGAACTTTTAACGTCATCTGTAAAAGTTAGACTTTCCTTTTTGTGTTCTTGAACCGATTTTGCCGAAATTATTTGAGGTTTAACTTCTGAATTTGGTTGATCGATAACAGCATTAACATCCTTATTAACTTTTGTTTCATACACTGAATTTTCAAGATTGCTATCACTATTTTCAATTATGGTTGAAAGAGTAATACTCTTATCTTTCAAAGCCGCCGCAAACTCATCACACGATTGAAAACGATCATTTGCATCTTTTGCTGTTGCCTTTTGAATTACAGCACACATGTGTTCTGAAACACCCGGATAAATTGTTCGTGGATCCGGTAATTCTTCGTTCACAATCTTCATGAAAACTTCGAACTCCTTCGTCATTCCTTTGTAAGGAGAACTTCCCGTAAGCATCTGAAAAAACGTAACCCCAAGTGCGTAAATATCACTGCGCTGATCTAAGTCATCGCCTTTTACTTGTTCGGGTGACATGTAATAAACGGTTCCAATATGTGTTCCCGTTTTTGTCATTTTACTCGATGTATCACCTACTAATTTTGCAATTCCAAAGTCTAATATTTTAACTTTGTTTTTAGCTGCAATGACCAAATTAGAAGGTTTTATATCGCGGTGCACTAAGCCCTTTTCATGAGCATATTGAAATCCATCCAAAATTTCATTCATCATTTCAATGGCTTTCCCTTCTTCTATCGGACCTGAAACCTGCTCAATGTAATCATCAATTGGCTTTCCATCGACTAACTCAATAATTAAGAAAAGCCCAGTTTCAGTTTCTACATAATCATAAAGTGTAACAATATTGGGATGTTGCAATTGCCCCATCACCTTTGCCTCATGAATAAAGCGAGCCCGAATTTCCTCCGAATTTACAAATTGTGCATGCAGTGACTTGATGGCTACTTGTCTGCCTAATTTAACGTGTTCAGCAAGGTAAACCGTTCCCATTCCTCCCGCTCCGAGAAGAGATTTAACTTCGTAATTTGAAATAATTTGACCTATCATTTGAATGTATGTTTATAATCTCGTAAGTAGAGAAAGTAATTGAACCATGGTTACAAAAAGAGTAATACTCCCTAAAACAATTCCTGCTACTGCAGCGCCTGCGTTAGACGTTTTATTACCTGCACTGTCTTTTTGCCCTTTGATTCCAAATACCAAGGATAATATACCAAGTATTAGATTCAAGAGCGGAAACCAACACAATACAAAACCAATAATTCCTAAAACCAAGGCTGCGGTTGCAACACCACTTGAAGTCGCTGTAGTTGTATTTTTACTTACAGAACTATTTTGGTTGTTCTTTTGACTGGAAGCTAAAGTTTGCTGTTCCTTTTTAAGCAAGGCTTGTTTAAACTGTTCACAAGTTTGAAAACGTCCTTCCGGATCTTTTGCCGTTGCTTTATTCAAAATACTTACAATCACATCGCTAATTCCTGGATTTACAACTTTTGGATTAGGCAATTGCTCTTGTACAATTTTCGAATACACCTCAAACTCAGTTGTACATGAATTATAGGGATTTTGCGCCGTTAACATTTGATAAAAGGTCACACCCAATGAATAAATATCTGAACGCGTATCTACTTTTTTTCCTTGAACTTGTTCAGGTGACATGTAGTAAACCGTTCCAATCTGAGTACCCGTTTTTGTCATATTGTGCAATCCATCCCCATCAATAATTTTCGCAATTCCGAAATCGAGTACTTTGATTGTCCCGTCATTCGTTATCAGTATATTCGCTGGTTTGATATCTCGGTGAACCACTCCTTTATCGTGTGCATGCGAAAATGCTTCGAGCAATTGCTTCATAAAGGCCGCAGAAACGTGTTCATCCAATGGACTACCAATGTTTCGAAGATACGTTTCTAGTTCAACGCCTTCCACCAATTCCATGATGAGATATAAACCATCATCATCAGCAAAATAATCGTAAAGACTCACAATGTTTGGATGCTGTAAACGCGCCATTGTAGCCGCTTCATTTTTGAAACGCTGACGAATTTCTTCATTCTTTGCTAAGTGCGGATGAATGGCTTTAATGGCTACTTTTCGTTCAAAATTAGCGTGTTCCCCCAAATAAACGGTACCCATTCCCCCTTCACCAAGCACAGAGGTAATTTTATAACTAAGAAGTTGTTTGTTGATCATTTGTTTGTTCTTAAATGCTTTCGATGGGTTAGAATTAAATCTATAGTGCCAATAACATAGGTAACAAACCAACCCGCAAAAATAGATAATGCACCGATTGTTGAGTGATTATGAAAATCTCTCATTCCCGGCATGATACCTAAAAAAACATTAACGAATGAAATCCAAGAATAAAAAGCAACTATTATATAAATCAAACCTCTTTTAGTTGATTTATCATAGAAAAACAATCCAGAACCAAATAGAATGACACTTAAAAAGACGAATAATGGAAAATTGTTTTTGGCTTTTTCCATTGAGTTATTTATGTCATCTATTTCATTTTTACTGTTTGATTTTGATGATAATTCAATCAGCGGTAATAACAAAAACAATATTAGGTTGTTTCCTAAAATGAAAAATGTTTGGAAATTGATTGAACTAAAAAACACATTGTAAACGAATACCAAATTAAGTATGCCAATTGCTATTAGCGTATAGATTCCGAGGTATTTTCTAGAGAAAAAGAATACCGCCATCGAACCTGAAAAAAGAAGAAAATGAATTGAATTAACAGTTAAAATGGTCAATTCTTCAAAGTAAAGATCTGAAAAATCTCCAAATACATCGCCGCTCATATTCAATAGAAAATAAGCGACCACATATAATACAAATGCAAATTTATTCCGTGAAAATATACTCAAGATCGTCGCAACAATAATGATTAAAGGTGCAACATATCCGCCTTGGAAATAGGTGTAAGTAACATAAGAAAATATCAACCAGTAAAGGGCAAAAACACTTATAGTAATTCTGAGAACTAATTTATTATTGATGAAAAACAGCAAGGCAGCTGCCGCAATAAATAAAGCCGAGATAATCAGCATAATAAAAGGTGTACCCAAATAATAAAATTCTGCAACCGTTACACCTGAAAATGTTAACAGCACTGCGCCTATTAAAAGTCTATTTATATTAAAAAATCCTTTTTGCTCTGTATTTTTTTTAGTATTCGATTGATCAACTATTGGTGTCTGAGAATTGTCAACTTTGTTAACTTTTGTATCGGCAACTGACTGTGCATTAGAATTCAAGTCAATTTCAGATTTTGTTTCGTTGATATCACTACCATTTAGTGATTTTTCAAAATCTTCAACTTGCTGATAACGCAGATTACGATCTTTTTGACAAGCTTTCTGAATTAAATGTGTGTGTTCTGAATTCGCCGTTAAAACAGGTAATTCTTCGTAGACAATTTTATTAAAAATATCAAATTGAGATTCATTGTCAGTGTCATATGGCGAACGACCTTCCATCGCATAAAACAAAGTCACACCTAAAGCATAAATATCCGATCGATGATCGATAGATTTATCTCCTTTCACCTGTTCTGGACTCATATAGGCAGGAGTACCCATCTGAGTTCCTGTTTGTGTCATTTCATTCCCTTGTCCAAATAATTTTGCAATTCCAAAATCAAGAATTTTTACTTTTCCATGTGAATCAATAAAGATATTGGATGGTTTAATGTCCCGGTGAACAATTCCTTTATTGTGAGCATATTTGAAAGCGTCTAAAATTTGAATAAACAGAGGCTTAAACTCTTCAAAGGTCATTGCACCTTTTTCCTTAACAAGGTCATTTAAATCACTTCCTTCAAGCAATTCCATTACGATGGCTAAAACCTCATCTGAATCTTCAAAATCTAAAACTTTCGTAATGTTCGGATGATCCAAAGACGCCATAAATGCAGCTTCGTTTCTAAATCGCTGTCTAAACTGATCATTTTTAGAAAGCATTGGACTCAATACTTTTACAGCTGCTTTTGTCCCTAAGAACAAATGTGTTCCCTCATAAACGGAAGCCATACCACCTTCTCCAATGTACTTGGTCAAGGTATACTTTCCTATTGTTGTGTTTATTAATTCCATTAGTTCTTTTATTTGTTATCTCACTTTAATTACTCTAACTGAAAAACCTTGTGATCTTAAATAACTATTTGTTTTAAGTTCAGATTGATTTATTGCATATCCTATAGCTTCATTGTCCTTTTCTGATGAACTTGTCCACCAAGCAGCTGTATATCCGATAGAAGAGAATGTATTATTTTCAGTTCTATAACCCGCTGGTATTGCAGAAAAGCCCAACTTATTATCTCCAATTAGCTTTGAATCCCAATTTTTACCTTTAATAATTTTCACACCACTAGTTTTATTTTTACCTAAAAACTCGTGTAATATATTCCAATCATCTTTTGATGGTATCTTAAATCCTTTTGGTGCTAAACCTCTACTATCCGTAACAGCAAACCAATTGTATAATTTACCTAGTTCTGAATCATTGATTTGAGCATCCTTATGAAAACACCAAGCTGGTTGCTGGTTTAATCCAGCTTTTTCCCATTCATCTACTGATTGCGCTTGTAAAATTGGATCACCATTACTAAAAGTTGTACCTGAGAAATTCTCTTTTGAC
>JBIIKG010000106.1:0-9515 GCA_044233275.1 Crocinitomicaceae bacterium
TGTAACGCGCATATTCATAGCCAAAACCAGTATTTAACTTCCATCCTTTCTTTATAAATAGGTGCTCAAATCGCAACTTATTTTCAGCTTCAAAAGAAGAATAATCTAACAATCTATTCGCTTCAGATTCAATATTTCCTGCATATCTTGTCGCACGATTATTCAACATATTTCTACTCGCAACAATTGTTTGATAAGAATTTTTAGAATAATGCAACCAATTCACTCCGAAGGTATAATTCCACTGATCCTGTGTTGGAATGTTTCCAAGAATATATTCATTCGCTTCTAAGGTTTCTGGATCCGTTACTTTGTCATTTACTTTGGTATTTAACACAAAATCATCTAAGGCACCCAAACCAATAATGGTAATTTTATTTTTATCATTTAACTTCAAATTCACCTTGAACTGGGAATCATTATAAGTTGGTAAAAACGGGAGTTGGAGAGCAGCAAAAAGCAATTGTAAATAGGATCGTCGTGCTGAGAAAATAAAATCAGCCTTTTTACCTAGAGGACCGTCAAATGTCAAAGCAACGTCACTTGAACCTAATGCAAAATTCGTTATCAAACCATCTGAATTTCCATCTTTTTGTTTGAAAGCTATAACAGAACTCAATCCATTTGCTCTATTTGCAGGAAATGCACCTGAATAGAAGTCAACTTCACGAATGAAATTAACATTTAGTAAGCCTACAGGTCCACCGCTGCTTCCTTGCGTTGCGAAGTGATTAATGTTCGGCACTTCAATTCCATCCAAATAAAATCTATTTTCTGATGGAGCACCTCCTCTGATAATAATATCATTTCTAAACGTAGCTCTTGACGCAACGCCCGGCAGGGCTTGTAGTACTTTGCTGACATCTCTATTCGCTCCTGGTAAGCGTTCTATTTCTGTTGCATTTAACGTTCTAAGTGACACTGGGGACTCACTTTTCTTTTGAAAAACATTAGCTGTGACTGTTACTTCTTCTTGTTCTTGCGCAACTAATTCAAGTGGAAAATTGAGCGTAACGGTTCGCGCATTAGTAACGGTAATCTCGTTTAGTACCAACTCGATAAATCCAGCTGCACTCGCTTTAAAAGAATAAACTCCAGGTTCAATACCCGAAATCTCAAAAGTTCCATCATCAAAAGAAACTGCACCTTTTTGTTGATCGATGAGTTGAACTTTTGCGAATGGTATTGCTTCGTTATTAAGAGCATTATAAACACGTCCAGTTATTTTACCCGTTTGAGCAGTTAAAGAACATATTATAAGTAGAAAAGATATTGAAATTAGGGTTTTCATTTGACTTGCGTTTCTATTAATACAAATGACCGTTCATTATGTTTTTGTTCACATAAAAAAAGTCGCATAAATGCGACTTTAGCAAAATTATCAACAGAGTGAATTAATCAACAACTCGCTCCCAAGTTTGGGTACGGAAGAAAATTCCAATATACCCACGAACATTTAATTTATTGGGATTGTTTTCATCCATCCATATTTTCACTGTATACACTTTTCCATTCTCGGGATCAACAATAGTCCCGCCTTCCCATTCAGTTCCATCCCATTTACAACCGCGCACAATTTGTAAACCAACTAAAGGTTTATTTTTTCGATCATCCTCACATTTAGTGCACTTTGGATTTTCTTCTCTTCCTTCACGCGGATAGAGATAAGTAATTTTACCATAGAGTTTTCCATCCGATTTATATAATTCAACAATAGACTTTTTCTTACCTGTTTCATCGTCGATTGTCGTCCATTTACCTGAACATGTTTGAGCATTAGCTCCAAAAATTGAAGCAATTAATAGAAGTGTGAAAAATATTTTCTTAATCATAATTTATTTTTTAACGAGTTTAAAAATACAACAATTTCAACAAAATTATTCAATATTTGTTTTCCATTATCTGTTAAAATTGATTCCGGATGAAATTGGAGGCCATAAACTGGTAATATATTGTGCTTGATTGATAATACAATTTTCTCCTTGCTTTCACTCAATAATTGAAGACTATTTGAAGTTTCAATAGAACATGCCCAACTGTTGTAAATTCCAACCATCATTTTCTTGGGAATTCCTTTGTATATATCGTCATTAGATAAAATGTCCATTTCAATTGAAACACCATGAGCCACATGGTTTAAGTTATAAAGCTTCCCTCCGAAGTGAGCTGCAATTCCTTGCATTCCTAGACAAATACCAATAATTGGTTTAGTTGTAGCATAATGAGACAAGATAGGATTCATTGAAAATGTTTCTTCAGGCAAGCCAGGTCCGGGCGAAAGAACAATGAAATCGAACGAACCAAGATCAGATAAAACAACATCTCTATCCATCACAATAGTTACATCAACATCCATTCCTTCTAGGTAATGAACAATGTTGTAGACAAATGAATCATAGTAATCAATTACAACTGCCTTCAAAATCTTTATTTTACTACTTTTGTTGAGCTGCGAAAATAAGAAACAAAAAGCATTTTATTTCTTTTATATTTCTGAGGCATTTATTTTTAAAAAAAACTGATTCATTCGTAATGAAGAAAGCGATACATATCACAGGTGCTCCAGCGCCAATTGGACCATATAGTCAAGCCATTTTAATAAATGACACCTTGTATGTAAGTGGACAAATTCCATTGGACCCTCTAACAGGAGATTTAATAGTAGACTCAATTGAATCTGCAACGCATCAAGTAATGAGAAATATAGGATCATTATTGAAAGAAGTGAATCTAGATTATTCGAATATTGTCAAATGCAGTATTTTTTTAAAAAACATGGATGATTTTGCTCAAATGAATCCTATTTATGCTAGTTATTTCTCAACTGTTCCGCCTGCAAGGGAAACGGTTCAAGTTACAAAACTACCCATGGATGTGAACATTGAAATATCTTGCATAGCAGTAAAATTTTAAGCCAATTGTAAATACTATATCTTTTTAAATTTCGTTTCAGCTTCAAAAATTAACTATTTACTTGAAAAAGGAATATTCATACAAAATAAGTGTCATCATCGTTAATTACAATGTTGAGTTTTTTCTTGAACAGTGTTTAAATTCTGTAAAAAAAGCGCTTCAACATGTGAATGGTGAAGTTTATATTGTAGATAACAATTCAATTGATGGCTCAGTTGAGATGGTTGAAAAGAAATTTCCTCAATACAATTTAATCGCTAACAAAGATAATAGAGGATTTTCAAAAGCAAACAATCAAGCAATTCTGCTTTCAGACAGTGAATATATTTTGCTTTTAAATCCAGATACAGTTGTTGAGGAAGATACTTTTTCAAGAATAATCGACTTCATGGACTCACACCCAAACGCTGGAGGTTTAGGAGTTCGAATGTTAGATGGAAAAGGGAAATTTCTGCCTGAATCAAAGCGCGGCTTACCTACCCCCTCAGTAGCTTTTTATAAGATTTTTGGATTATCTCGAATTTTCCCGAAGTCAAAACGCTTTGGACAATATCATTTGGGATTTTTAAGTGAATTTGAAACAAATGAAGTTGACATATTGAGTGGTGCTTTTATGTTAATGAGTTCTGAGGCATTGGACAAAGTTGGACTTCTCGATGAGGCATTTTTTATGTACGGAGAAGACATTGATTTATCCTACCGAATAATCAAAGGAGGATATAAAAATTACTATTTTCCAGAGACACGCATTATTCACTACAAAGGTGAAAGCACGAAGAAAAGTTCAGTTAATTATGTTTTTGTTTTCTACCGCGCAATGATCATTTTTGCAGGAAAACACTTCTCGCAGAAAAATGCACGACTTTTCTCATTTCTAATTAATGCTGCAATTTATTTTAGAGCCGCTTTAGCAATCGGCGCTCGATTTATCAAACGATTAACACTTCCTCTAGTTGATTTTTCGATACTAACAGCTGGTTTATTTGCAATGACAAATTATTGGAGAATCAATGAAATAGAATTTCCGAATTACATTTTAAAATTTGCGCTCCCACTCTATTGTTTAACATGGATGATGAGCACATTTTTTAATGGTGGATACGACTACCCTGTGCGGTTTCAAAATTATTTAAAAGGTTCGATTGTTGGGACTTTACTCATACTAATTATTTATGCCTTACTACCAAAAGATTGGCAATTTTCCAGATTGTATATAGTTTTAGGCGCAAGTTGGGTCGTTATATATTATGTTATTTCGAGACTTTTCCTTCATTTTTCGATTGGTTCCCGGTTCTCATTGAGTCCAGTAAAAAATAAACGTTTCGCAATTGTAGGATCCAATAATGAATACGCTCGAATTATTGATATTTTACATCATACCAATGCTAAAATTGATAGTATTTATCATGTTTCATCAGGATTAGAAAAAGAACAGAATGCAATTGGTACAATTAACCAGCTAGATCAAGTAGTTCACATTCACGAAATCAATGAAATAATATTTAGTGCTCGAGATAATAGTGCCCAAGAAATCATTCATTGGATGTCAGAAATCCCTTCTACAAAGATTGATTTTAAAATTGCACAACCCGAAACCATCTTCTTAATAGGAAGTAATTCAATAGAAACAGCGGGTGATTTATATGTATTTAATATCAATGCGATATCTAAACCAGAAAATCAGCGAGCTAAAAGAACCTTTGATATATTAGTTTCCTCACTACTGTTAGTAACATCGCCTATCAATCTTTGGTTCTTTTCGAAACCAAAAAAGTATCTTTCGAATATTTTCAAAATCTTACTTGGGAAATATTCTTTGGTAGGTTATGCTGCCCAAGAAATTAAAACAATCAATGGTCTCCCACGCTTAAAAAAGGGTGTTTTAACACCAATGGATCGACTAAACTTCACTGAAGAAAACATTAGCGACAAGTTGAATCTGTTGTATGCTCGAGATTATAGTCTAAGTAAGGATTTTGCAATCCTAACGAGCGCTTGGAAACGTCTTGACAGATAATAGATTTTTCCCTTGTACAAAAGGAATTTTCCCTTATTTTTGTAACGGAAAAAACGAATACCATTAATACATTATGGCACAAATTGAGATCAGACTCCCTAAAATGGGTGAGAGTGTAACAGAGGCAACAATTACAAACTGGATAAAGAACATCGGAGACACTGTTGAAATGGATGAGCCGCTTGTTGAAGTTGCAACTGATAAAGTTGATAATGAATTACCTTCTGAGGCTGCCGGTGTTTTGGTTAAACAATTTTTTCAAAAAGATCAAGTTGCTCAAGTAGGCGATGTTATTGCCATTATTTCTACAGATGGTGAAAGTGCACCTGTCGAAGAAATTAAAACTGCTTCTCCAGTAGCAAATGCTGTTCAAGAGATTACTGCATCAATCACTGCTGCATTAGAAACAGTGAGCTCAGATAACATCGATAAAAATGGTCCATCTGGTAAATTCTACTCTCCACTTGTGAGAAGTATAGCCGAAAAAGAAGGATTGTCAATGAATGAATTAGAATCATTGAACGGTTCTGGTCAAGCAGGTCGTGTTACAAAAAAAGACATTTTAGATTACGTTTCGAATAGAGGTGCGAATGGAACAGCTGGTGCTAAAGCAGATGAGCGAATTATTACTAAAATTGAAGCTCCAATTGTTGCGGCATCCAATGGAGTTGTCACAAATGCTCCATCGACAGGTAATTTCTTATCAAATATCAAAGAACCTATCGTTATTCCTGGTCCAGGAGATGAGATTATTGAAATGGATCGCATGCGTAAGTTAATCGCTGATCACATGTTAATGTCTGTTCACGTGTCACCGCACGTTACTTCTTATGTAGAAGCAGATGTAACTAATATCGTAGAATGGAGGAGTAAAGTAAAAGGTGAATTCATGAAACGTGAAAAAGAAAATATCACGTTCACACCGATTTTGATTGAAGCAATCGTAAAAGCGATTAAAGATTTCCCAATGATTAATATTTCTGTTAGTGGTTCAAACATCATTAAAAGAAAAGATATAAATATTGGAATGGCAACAGCACTTCCTTCTGGAAACTTAATTGTACCAGTTATTAAAAATGCTGACCGCATGAACATTGTAGGTTTAACAAAAGCGGTGAATGAATTAGCTAACAATGCTCGAAACAATAAATTGAAACCTGAGGATATTCAAGGAGGAACTTTTACAGTTACAAACGTTGGAAGTTTTGGTAATGTTATGGGTACACCAATCATCAATCAACCACAAGTTGCGATTCTTGCTTTGGGTGCTATTCGTAAAGTACCAGCTGTCATTGAAACTCCGCATGGAGATTTTATTGGAATTCGTCACAAAATGTTCTTATCCCACTCATATGACCACAGAGTTGTTGATGGTTCTTTAGGAGGTCAGTTTGTTAGACGTGTTGCAGATTATTTAGAACAATTTGATGTGCATCGCGAATTTTAATTCGATTTGCAATAGACTTAATTTAACCACTTTATGAAAAAAATCCTTCAAGCAATTTTGTTTGCAGTTTTGCCTATTATAGGTAAAGCTCAACTTACAGAATACGAAGTTCGCCAAATGACTCAGAACGCCACTGAAGAGCAATTGGTAACGGAATGTTCGCGAATGTTACAAGAAAATTATTTTTTCTTTGCCGAAATAGTTACCGATAGATTATTACAGATCAATCCAAATAGTGCCAACTATCATTACAGAAAAGGCTATATTGTGCTCGATTCTCGCGCTGACTTCGTGACAGCATTGCCATATTTAATGTTTGCAACCTCAAGTGTCAATAAAAATTACGACATGTATTCTTCAAAAGAGAAAAGTGCACCTACAGATGTATATTATCACTTAGGTAGAGCATACCATCTGGATGAACAAATTGATAAGGCAAAAGGATTCTATCAAAAATTCATTGATGAATCAAATAGCAAATCTGAACTTGTAACGAAAGCAAAGTTAAGATTGATTCAATGTGATGTTGCCAAAGAAGCAATTGCAAATCCTAAACCTGCTGAAGTCAAGAACATTGGTAACAAAATCAATACAGTTTATCCAGAATATTCTCCTGTGATTTCACTTGATGGTACTTCCTTATATTATACATCAAGACGTCAATGGGAAGATCAATCAACTGATGATTACAAGGATTCCCAATATAATCAATATCCTGAAGATATTTACGTTTCCTATCGGAATGAAGAAGATCAGTGGTCTGAACCTTCAAGACTTAACTTTTGTGATGGTAAATTGAATGAGGCATCAGTTACAGTAAGTTCTGATGAACGCAAGGTATATACATATGAAGATCGCACAGGAAATGGTGATTTGTATTTTTCTGATTTTGCAAGAAATGAGTTTCAAACATTGTCAATGCTAGATTACAAAAATCTAAATACTAAATACTGGGAGACACATTGCACGGTTACACCTGATGGTCAGCAAATGTATTTTGTATCTGATCGACCAGGTGGATATGGCAAGCGTGATATTTACCGTTCAGTTAAATTACCAAATGGAACTTGGAGTGAACCAATAAACTTAGGTCCCAATATTAATTCTGTTGAGGATGAAGAAAGTCCATTCATTGCAGTTGATAATAAAACACTGTACTTTTCCTCAAACGGAGCAACCAGTATTGGTGAGTTTGATATTTTTGTGAGTATCAGAGACGATAAAGATGTTTGGTCAAACCCAATGAACTTGGGTTATCCAATCAATTCAACTGGAGATGACGTTTTTTACACAACAACAGCTGACGGTTTTACAGGATATTTGACATCATTTAGAAAAAAAGGATTTGGTGAGAAAGACATTTATCAAATTAAAAACGATTACCTCGGTTTAAAAAGCGCTGCCGTATTAAAAGGACATATTTTCACCTCTGATAAAAGTCCATTACCTGAATCAGTTTTCGCGATTATTAAATGTCTAAATTGTGAAGACACCCGAGATGTTAAATTATTTCCTCGGTTAAGAGATGGATCATTCTTAAGTAATTTAACTCCATGCAGAGATTACGAAATAAGTTATTATGTCGATTCATTATCGAAGGATGTATTCACAGAAACGTTTAGCACAAAATGTGAGCCTGGTTATGAAGAAGTATACAAAGAAGTTATGCTTGATGTTGATAGAAATCGTATAGTTCCATTGATTGTTTACACCTTGACTGGAACTGTTGCTGATACAAAAACTACTACATTACTTCCTAACTCAAAAGTGGAAATTATAGACAATACAAGTGGAAAAATTGTTGAAACCTTAGTTACTGATTCAAAAGGCGCTTTTAACTCATCTATTTTAAAGGGTACTCGCTACGGTGACGTATTGAACTATACTGTAAAAGTGACCAAAGAAGATTATTTAACTCAAAATTTCGCGCTTGACACTAAGCTCAAAGAAACGGCAAATATCCAATTAACTTATCTGCTTGAGAAGCCAGACGTTGGAGTTGATTTAGCAGTTGTACTTAAATTAAATCCAATATATTTTGATTTAGACAAGTCGAATATCCGTCCTGATGCCAAGGTTGAATTAGACAAAATCGTCCAAATCATGAATGATAATCCTCTAATTAAAATTGAATTGGGTTCACATACAGATTGTAGAAGTTCTAAAGACTATAATTTAAAATTATCTGATAGAAGAGCAATTTCTTCTGCAGAATATATTAAATCACGCATCAGTTCACCCGAAAGAATATACGGAAAAGGATATGGTGAATCAAAACTTGTGAATGATTGTGGTTGTGAAGGGAAGAAAAAATCCAACTGTTCAGAGGAAAAGCATCAAGCCAATCGACGAACTGAATTTAAAATCGTTCAATAAAAAAAAAAGTCTGGTCAATGATCTGACTTTTTTCCATATATTTGAACGCAACCTTTTGATACTATCCACGTAAGAATTCCTGAAAATTAGATGTTTATATTCAATAAGATTAAACTTATGTTCAGTAAAAAGTACCTATTAGCAATTCTACTTGCACAAGCATTCACAGCTCTAGCTCAACCTTCTACGGAGCAAGAAGTTAGAAATTTTGCAATTTCAAAGTCTGAACAAGAAATTGTTGCAGAGAATTCACGATTGATGCAAGATGGATTTTTATTTTTCGCAGATATCTTAGCTGATAAACTAGTTAGTTTGAATTCAACTAGTTCAAATTATAATTATCGTAAAGGCTTTGTGCATCAAAAATTAACGGGTGATTTTGAAAAATCCTTGCCATACATGCAAATTGCAATCAAAAATACTGATCCAAATTATGACGCTTATTCCTCAAAAGAAAAAAGTGCTCCAACAGATGCATTCTTTCATTTAGCAACACTTTATCATCTAAATGAAGATATAGACAGTGCGAAATATTATTATCAGAAATTCATCAATTTAAGTAAGAAAGCATCTGAACTATTAGATGTCGCAGAGTTAAGATTGATACAATGTGATGTTGCAAAACGATTAATGGAACAACCTGTTAGTGTAAGTTTAAAAAACTTAGGAAGCGGAGTAAATACTGAATTTCCAGAATATAGTCCTGTTGTATCCCTTGACGGTTCTTCTCTTTATTTCACTTCAAAACGCCAATGGTCCAAT
>JBIIKG010000005.1:0-37223 GCA_044233275.1 Crocinitomicaceae bacterium
GACCGAATGGAAGAATTGATTGAGCAGACAGGTGAATCTGGATTTCATTTTGTGGATGAAGCTGCACCTCCAGCATTAATGCGCGAATTGGCTTTGGAAATTTTGAGACGAGACCTAACAGTAAGTTGGTGGACCAATATTCGATTCGAAAAGAAATTCTCCAAAGATCTCTGTATGCTTTTAAAAGAATCTGGGTGTATCGCCGTTTCGGGAGGTTTAGAAGTTGCATCTGATCGTTTACTCAAATTAATCGATAAGGGGGTTTCAGTGGAGCAGGTAGCACAAGTGACAAGTCATTTTACGGATGCTGGAATTATGGTACATGCTTATTTAATGTATGCGTATCCAACTCAAACGGTTCAAGAAACAATTGATTCCGTTGAAATGGTTCGTCAGCTTTTCGAAGCTGGAATTGTGCACTCGGGATTTTGGCACCAGTTTGCTTTAACGGCCCACAGTCCAATTGGATTGAATCCATCAGAATACGGAGTAATTAAGGACACAGAAGAAATTGGAACCTTTGCAAACAATGATATATCGTTCAAGGATGAAACAGGAATTGACCATGAAATGTTCAGTTTTGGCTTGAAGAAATCATTGTACAATTTCATGCATGGAATTGGCTTTGAAATTCCTGTCAACCAATGGTTTGATACAAAACTACCAAGAACAAAGATTCCATCTGATTATATTGAGAAAGCGGTCAATGAGGAAGAATTCGTTTTTCACGCCGCTAGTTCAAAAGTTGTTTGGCTCGGCGGACAACCACAGATTTCTTATTTCACCAAAACGAAAAAAGGGAACTCGTATGAGCAAGCGAACTTACTATTTGAAGGAAATTCAAGTTCTATTGAAATTCAAGTAAGGAGGGAAGAAGGGAATTGGCTTGCTGAAATATTACCGCTTTTATCAAAAAATCAAAGCAAAAAAATGTCCTTCAAAGAAGTGGAAGAGCATTATTACACCATGAATTCAGAAGATTTTGAGCCTTTTTGGTATGGAAAATCGTTGGCTGATTTGAAGGAATTGGGTTTGTTAATAGTTTGATTGGACTTTAAGACATCAGGACAAAAGAAAAAAGACTTTAAGATGTTAGAATGAAAAATTATAGTGATTTCACGCTAACAAGTCCTTTAGCGAAGCGGTCCTTTGTCCTTTAGCGAAGCGGTCTTTGTTCGTCTCGATTCTCGATTCTATGTTCTAAATTCTCAGTAGCCATGCAAATCCAAACTTTCCCCATGCACCATCGTTACCCATTTCCCCATTTTCTTTTGAATGATTTTGAAGTGGTGTTCATCTTCAGGTGTTACTAAGGTAATTGCTTCCCCCGGTGATTCTGCTCTACCTGTTCGACCGATACGGTGAATGTAATCTTTCGGAGAACGGGGTAATTCGTAATTAATGACAAAAGGCAAAAATTGTATATCGATTCCTCTGGCAATAATGTCAGTTGCGACCAAAACGCGCACATTTCCATTTTTGAAATTGTTCAATGCTTTAACACGTGCTTCTTGACTTTTCTTGCTGTGCATAGCCATAGCATCTACACCATTTTTCCGCAATTTTTCAGTTACTTTATCTGCATTGAAAGCCGAGGAAGTAAAAACCAAGACTTGCTTCATGTTGTTTGTTTTGATCAAGTAACGCAAGAGTGGCCCCTTTTTTTCTTCTGAGATGAAATAGCCTGTTTGTGTAATTAAATCAATATTCTCCTCGGCCGTTTCAATTTTGATAATTTCAGGATTCTTTAAAACAACTTGTGTAATGCTCGATAAATCGTCGCTTAAGGTTGCCGAAAAAAGAAGGTTCTGGCGCTTTTTTGGTAGCAAAGAAAAGATCTCATTCATTTCATCCTTGAAACCCAAGTTCAGCATCTTATCAGCTTCGTCTAAGACTAAGGTCTCTACCGATGAAAGATGAATAGCATTTAAACGAACTAACTCTAATAAACGACCAGGAGTTGCTATTAATACACTAACGCCCATGAGTCCTTTCATTTGCGGGTTAATTGAAACTCCCCCGTAAACAGCCATTGATTTGATTTTATTTTCAAGGGCAGAACCGAATAATTGAAAAACATCGCGCACTTGAATTGCCAATTCGCGGGTTGGCACAACAACCAATACTTTAATATGTCTATTTTTGATTGGGGCACTATCTTCCAAGTTCATTAAAATAGGCAGGACAAAACTTGCCGTTTTACCCGAACCTGTTTGAGCAATTCCCAAGACATCACTTTTTCTTAAAACCGCTGGAATTGCAGCCTCTTGAATTGGATATGCTTGTGTGTAATTTTGTAATTCGATTGCTTTTAATAAAGCGGGAGATAAACCTAATGTTGAAAAAGACATGCAAATTTTTTAAGTCTGCCAAAGATACAGATAAAATAGGTGGCTTCGAGAGTCTCAGCCGCCTATTTTATAGTTCGTTGAATGAAGGCTCTCGAAGTCAACGAACTATTGGTTTCTAATCGAAAGTTAGTAAGCTGAGGCCTCAATCAATCGTATATTCAAAATAAGTTGATTGAAATTCCGTAAAGTAGTAGCAATCGAAAGATGACTGAAATTATTTTCTTCCCATGCTATTTTCCCTTGTTCTTTCTCCCCGAATTTATAAACGTCTTCCAATGATAGGAGATTTGATGGTTTTTGCTTTAATGTTGATTCCGTGTATTTATTGAAATCAGCAAGATCTAATTTGATTTGTGCCAACTCTTTCCTCGCTTTTCCATTGTTATCAAAAAGAAAATCATTGGCAAAATTCAAACTGCTTCCATAATTACGGATCAGTTGTGCTTCCGTTAATCCTTCTTCACCGTGTGACGAATAAGCAATTAAACCAGTCTTAAGTGTTTCAATTTGGGTGCATAATGCATTTGCTTTTTCATGAAGTGTTTTGGCTTCTAAACTTAATGTGTCTTTTGAAAATGCAATTTGATTCTGAACTGATGCATACAATGCCGCATCCCGTAAATGGTCATCCGAATTGTAAAAAGATTCATCTGTCCATCGACTTGTTCGCAAACTGGTCAAGGTAAAAAGCAAGCCACCCGCTGTTAAAATCAGAATCGAAGAAATGATTGTGTTGATTTTCGTTTCTGCATTGCGAATGCCCGTGAAGAAATAAATAGGGAGGAATAAGAAAAACAATATTCCAAGAGAAACCATCCACATGATGTTGGCAAAAGGCCAATGCATCACTTTGAAAAGTGTCGCTAAACTGATAAGGATTCCAAAAACTGTAGCAATACCAATTACTACTTTATCTTTGGTTTCTTTTTGTTCCCTTACCCTTAAAATTGATAAAAGTGGTAAAAACAAAAAGCAAAAGGAAACAATTCCAAGGAGTATAAAAACACTTGCTCCTGGTAAATGCATTACTTTTAAAACTGCACCGATAATAAAAGTGATGGCAGAAAACATACCGCTATTTAACATTATTTTTTTCATGGCATAATAATTTTTGAAGGTTAATAATAGATTTGTTTCTTCTTGAATTTCCCGAAGATCTCGTTTAAAAAAACGAGGTAAAATGCTTCGGTAAAATTCCTCGAAGTGTGATTCGGCTAACATTTCTGTTTCGATTACACAACAAATGTGGTCCAGGAGACTGAGCTGCAGCTCCTCCGACTCAATTCCATTACGTCTAATGTCCTCAAGAATGAACTTTATTTGTTCGTCTTTTAAAACATACATCTTATCCCATTTTCGGTTTTAAGTCCAACAGAAAGATCATTGTATCAATGAACTCTGAAAACTCATTCACCTTTTCACTGGCGACTTTTTTACCTGTTTGTGTAATGGAATAATACTTACGAATGCGGTTTCCTACATTGACCACATCTGTGGTTAAAATTCCTTGTGCTTCCATTGCGTGTAATGTAGGATACAACGCACCTTCAGTCAATTGAATTTTTCCACCCGTAAGCTCCTTTACCTTTTGAGTAATTTCATAGCCATACATTTTGTCGCTTTGCGACAATAACTTTAAAATGATCGTTTTTAAAGTTCCTTTGATTAATTCTGATGAATACATGATACAAATATATACTATTTTATCTATATACATAAGAAAGTAATGTATATAATTTAAAAAGTTACATTATTTCAACTAAATAGATGAAAATTAAGCACTTAAAAAATATTATTTTAAAGGAAAATTATTTAGAAAGGTAATCTTTCATTCGTTTCCAGAAGAAATTTTGCCAAACTGATATGAGAGATGCAACTTTATGTTCAGGTAGTATAGTTTGAGTAAAGCTTGGTTTAGCATCTCCATTATCCGTGAATAGTTTCTTCTTTGCCGTAATTTTGGATGACTTGCGCTTCAAATTCTAACCATTCTTTCCAACGTTGGTTGACATCAATATCACCACCATATTTTCGAGCGAATCCAATAAATGTAGTGTAATGTCCTGCTTCACTGACCATCAAATCACCGTAGAACTTTGATAATTCTGGATCAGAAATGCGTTCAGCTAATAATTTGAATCTTTCGCAGCTGCGCGCTTCAATCATTGCTGAAAAAAGTAAACGATCAACTAAGCGCTGCTGTCTGCTTCCTCCTTGGACCATGAATTTATACAATTCATTTACATAACTATCCTTTCGCTCTCTTCCTAAGTCAAATCCGCGTTGAATGATTATTTCATGTACCTGCTGGAAATGCTCTAATTCTTCCTTTGCCAATGCCAACATTTCAGTCACCAAATCAGTTAATTCAGGATTTAGCGAAATAATTGTTACCGCATTAGTTGCTGCCTTTTGTTCACACCATGCATGGTCTGAGAGGATTTCTTCAATATTTGTTTCGACAATGTTTACCCATCGAGGGTCAGTAGGAAGTTTTAATCCAAGCATTTCAGGAATTTTTTACAAAAGTATAAATATTTGCATTCGATTTATTTAGTGCTGTTCGATATGTTTTATTAATTCTGTTCTGACTATTTGTCACTGAAAATATTTTGGCGTGATATTCGACAAAAAATCGAACATGAGTAAAACTAAAGTCACCTATTCTTGGGCATTTAAAGAATTTATATGGCCCCGAAAAAAAATTATATTTATTGGTTTAATCCTAATTCTAATAAGAAGTTTAGCCGCTTTGGTACTGCCAATTGCCAGTAAAAACCTAATTGATGAAATCATTCCTTCGAAGGACATGAATGGCATGTATTGGTTATTGTTGATTGTTTTTATGTCCATTTTAGTGCAAGCAGTTACTTCCTTTACCCTGACAAAAATATTAAGTGTTGAAGCTCAAAAATTGATTTCAATTTTGCGAACACAAGTGCAACGCAAACTCTTAAAATTACCCATTGCTTATTTTGACAACAATAAGTCAGGCGCATTGGTCTCGAGAGTTATGACCGATGTGGAAGGGGTAAGAAACCTTGTTGGAACGGGCTTGGTTCAACTCATAGGAGGAACAATCACCGCCATCATAACAATGATTTTATTAATCCAAATGAATGCCTTAATGACAGTCTTTGTTTTGGTGCCTGTCGGAATTTTCGCTTTTATTGCCTTGAAAGCTTTCGCTTATATTCGACCAGTTTTTAGAGAACGCGGTAAAATAAATGCAGAAGTTACAGGTCGTTTAACGGAAACCTTGAATGGAGTACGTGTCATTAAAGGATTCAACGCGGAAGAGCAAGAGAATAAAATCTTTGAATCAGGGGTTGAAAAATTGTTTTTAAACGTGAAGCGAAGTTTAACAGCCACGGCTTTTATAACGAGTTCATCGACGTTTTTATTAGGACTCGCATCAGCAGGAATCATGGGGATTGGTGGTTATTTCATAATGAAAGACACGATGACGGTTGGTGATTTCATTTCCTTCACCTTATTACTTGGTTTCATGATTGCTCCGATTGTTCAAATGAGTAACATTGGAAGTCAGCTTTCAGAAGCTATGGCAGGATTGGATCGCACGCAAGAATTGATGAATATGCCCGAAGAGGATGATGAAGATATTCGCACCATAAAGATTACTGAAGTAACAGGAAATATAGAATTCGAAAACGTTTCTTTCAGTTACGAGGAAAGTAAAGAAGTATTGCACGATATTACCTTTTCAGCACCTGCAGGAAGTGTGACAGCATTGGTGGGATCTTCAGGTTCTGGTAAATCAACAATTGCTGGATTGGCTGCGACCTTTTTGAATCCAGTAAGTGGAAAAGTTACCTTGGATGGAGTTGATTTAGCAAAGGTAAATTTGAGCAGTTTCAGAGCTAATTTGGGAGTCGTTTTACAAGATGATTTCCTTTATGAAGGAACGATTAGAGAGAACATTTTGTTTCCTCGTCCAAATGCAAGTGAAGAAGAATTATTGGCTGCTGTAAAAGGCGCTTATGTGAATGAGTTTACCGATCGTTTTGAGGAAGGATTGGAAACAGTAATAGGAGAGAGGGGTGTAAAATTATCGGGTGGACAACGTCAACGAATTTCTATCGCGAGAGCTTTATTGGCAAATCCTAAGATTATCATTCTCGATGAAGCGACATCCAATTTGGATACAGAAAGTGAATCATTTATTCAAAAAAGTTTACAGGAATTAATGAAAGACAGAACTACTTTCGTTATTGCGCATCGCTTGAGTACAATTCAAAAAGCAGATCAAATTCTGGTTATCGAACAAGGGAATATTGTCGAAAGAGGAAAGCACGATGAGTTGATTGCTAAGAAAGGTCGTTACTTTGATTTGTTTACGTATCAGAGTCGCATTTAATTCTCAATGCACATCAATGCCATCGAAGTAGATTTCGGTAATGGCCGTATCTTCATATTTTGAGCCTGGATACACTTCCATGATTTCGAAGGTGATGGTCCAACGCGGTAAAATGCGCAATTTATCGTAATCTTTTCGATCAGCAACACCAAGAGGAGCAAAGGAAAAAGATTGTTCTTGCTTGCTGTCAGCCAATTCAAGGAGTGCAAATGGTTTGCCATTCACATACATTTTGAGTTTTTTGACGCGTGAATTTTCCGTCCATGCTTTTGGGGATTTCACATAGCCATTAACGATAATAATTGTTGTAATGCGTGGATTTTCTGGTGGAAAGTCATAGGTGATTTTTTCACCGATTCCTTGTCCAGCGACACCTTCTACCCAAGCAGTTTTATAATTTAAATCGTGAATATTATTGGCTGAATACTTCCCACCGACAAGTTCAGAACTAGCATAGGTAGAATCCAACCCACCGCCGCAATACCAACTACATCCACCACCAAGGATTTCCCAATAATCTTCTGTTTCCTCCATGCACGTACGAAAAATGATGCGCTCATTAGCAGTGAGTTTGGTAGTATCTATTTCACTTCCCCCAACTTTTCCCCATAGATCGGGACATTTGAGCATGTCTTCGTGGAATTTTTTCTCTCCTTCTGGACTTTTATCCACCAAGTAACCCAAATTGGGAGTAAGAATGGGCAAGTCCTGACCAAAAGCAACTGTTTGGGAAAGAAAAAATAAAACGAATGGAAATAACTTCATTTTAAAAGAGGAATGCGCTTAATACATTTCAGCTTTCTTCCCACTGTTTTTCCAAGAAGCTTTGTATTCGGCATCTACAAAAAATATTTTCAAATCAGCTTTATATTCAGCATCAACGAAGTAAATTTTCTTTTTAGCCTTGTATTCAGCGTCCGTAAAGAACCATTTTCCATTATTATCGCCAGCTTTGTATTCAGCATCTACCTTGTAAACCAAAAGGTCGGCTTTGTACTCCGCATCAACAACAAATACTTTCACATCAGCTTTGTATTCAGCATCAACGGAATAGACTTTTTGAGCATTAAGGGAAGTATAACCTGCAACTAGAAATGCGGAAAGTAGGATTAGTTTTTTCATGATTAATCTGTTTTCAATAAAGGTAAAATAAAAATCGTTTGATTTGTCCCAAAAAGATTTAACTCTTTACTTAACCAATTCAATCTTAACTCTTCGGTTCATGTTTTTGTAATGCTCATTCTTTTTATAGAGTGCTCATAAGCTTTCCCTAAAAAGGTCACTTATTTTTAACAATCCCAATAACCGGCAGGTCGCTGCTTTTGATTTTCATATTGAGTTCTACAACATCATTTCCAATTACGGTTTGGAATAACTTCAGCTGCTCATCTGCTAAAATTTTTAACTCTGAAAAGGCATCTTTAACTTGTTTATTTGGAGCTGTGTTGCCACTTGAAGCATAATTGTATAAGCCTGAAATCCGATCATTTAACTTCATTGGATAATTCAAAATATCTTGACCGCTTTTTAATTTAGTTTGATATAGCTCTTCTTCGATTTTTGTTAACTTTTTTAGAATGGTATCACTCAATGATTTTATTTCTTGAGGGACATCCTTTCCTGCTAAAGAATTAAACTCATTAATTTGATTGCTCAAAGTTCTGATATCTAATATGCATTGTTGAACATCAGCGAACGATTTTTTTACTTCTAACAGAAATGTAGTTTTCAATACATAATCTTCATTGCTGCAGTTGTATTTAGGATTGGCACTAATTGAAAATGGCTTTTCTAAACTATCACCTTTGATTTTTAAGGTAGCACTATAGTTTCCTGGGGCAGCTGTCGGTCCAGAGATTGTCCCATTCCAAAGTATCATGCCAGCTATAGGTTCTATACTTGGATAATTCATGTCCCAAACAAATAGATTCATTCCTTCCTTTACTGAAAGTTTTAACTTTTCGTCGCTAGACTTTGAAGAGTAAGTAGTGATTAGTTTTTTTGCGGAATCGCGAATGATTATTTCAACATTAACAGTGTCAGTAAAATTGGTTAAATGAAAAGGAATTACAACCCCATTTGGGGGATTCATCCCAGCGTTTTTTGGTGATTTATTTTGCCAACCATCAATGAGCAGTGTATTTGAAATAGGATACATATACATCTTGTCATTCAGTTGATTTACATTGAAACTTTGAAGTGGCGAAAGATCATCCATAACCCAAATAGACCTACCTTGTGTGGCAATTACTAATGCATTATCTTTAACACACATATCTGTTATGGGTGTTTCAGGTAAATTCAACTGGACCTTTTTCCAATTTGCCCCATCGTCATAGCTCACATAAAAGCCATACTCTGTTCCGCAGTATAACAGTCCCTTTCTTTTTGGATCTATTCTCAATACTCTTGTAAAATGTTTTGAGTCAATTCCTTTCGTAATCAATTTCCAAGATTTGCCATAATCTTCTGTTAGAAAGATATATGGTTTGAAATCGTCTATTTTATACTTTGTCCCAACGAAATATGCTTTTCCTTTTTGAAGAGGGTCCAATTCTACGCTATTCCACATCATCAATTTTCCAGCAGCTGGTGGAGTTATATTTGTCCAATTAGCTCCTCCATCTTTAGAGATATGAATTAAACCATCATCGCTACCAACCCAAAGAACATCTTTTTCCAATTGACTTTCAGCAGCAGTAAAAATGGTGCAATAAAACTCAACTGTTGTATTATCCTTTGTAATTGGTCCGCCACTTGAGACTTGTTTCGATTTATCATTCGTAGTTAAATCGGGACTAATTGTTTTCCATGATGCACCTTCATCTTCACTCACAAAAAGCATATTTCCGGCAGCATACAATCTCTTTGGATTATGTGGCGAAAAGAAAATTGGGAAATTCCATTGAAAACGATATTTATGACCATCAGCACCCATTCCAATTGGCAAATCGGGCCAAACACTTATTGCTCTATTTTCTCCTGTTTTATGGTCAAGTCGAGAAAGAAATCCAGCATAATTCCCTCCATAAACAACATCTGGATTCGTTGGGTCAGCGATAACATATCCACTTTCGAATCCTGCCGTTGAGGTCCAATCTCTTTGATTGATTTCACCGTGTTCGGATCTGGAAAGAATTCGAATGGTTGAATTGTCTTGTTGTGCACCCAAAATACGATAGGGTATATTATTATCAGTACTGATTCGATAAATTTGAGCAGTAGGTTGGTTATGGTAGGTACTCCAATTTGCTCCACCATCAAAACTTATTTGGGCGCCGCCATCATCTGCGACTATCATTCGGTTAGGCTGTTCAGGATCTATCCATAAATCATGGTGATCTCCGTGAGGCGTATTGATGGAATGAAACGTTTTTCCTCCATCTGTACTTTTTTCAAAATCTACATTTAAGATGTACACAATGTTTTCGTTCAAGGGGTCAACAAAAACTTTAGAATAGTACCAAGCCCTTTGTCGAATCTTATTTTCGCTATTCGTTAATGTCCAATTCTCTCCACCATCTTCACTGGTAAACAATCCACCTTCGCTATTTTCAACGATAGCATATACCTTATCTGGGTTGGATGCAGAAACATTAACCCCAATAATTCCTACCACAGATTTAGATGGAAAGCCTGGTTTTTTGTTGAGTTTTTGCCATGATTCGCCTCCATCTTTACTCTTCCATAATGCACTTCCAGGACCACCACTTTCTAGACTATATGGAGTTCTGATAACTGACCATGTACTTGCATATAAAACTTGTGGATTCCCAGGCTCCATAACTAAATCAGCTGCACCACTTAATTCATCGCTGAAAAGAACTCTCTTCCACGTTTTTCCTCCATCAATCGTTTTATAGATTCCTCTTTCTTGACTAGGACCGAAAAGGTGACCAAGTGCAGCAACCCAAACAATGTTTGGATCTTTTGGGTGTATAACGATTCGAACAATATGACGTGAATCCTTTAATCCGATATTCTTCCAAGTTCGTCCTGCGTCTTCCGACTTCCACATCCCAAATCCTTCACTAACATTTCCTCGAACGGTGTTTTCACCTTCACCTACATAAAGAATTGTCGGGTCGGAAGGAGCAACGGATACAGCGCCAATTGAACCTCCAAAATATCCATCTGAAATATTTTTCCAATTACTTCCACCATCAATTGTCTTCCAAACTCCTCCACCCGTTGTGCCCATATAGAACAAGTTCTTATTCTTAAGGTCTCCACAAACGGCTGCACTGCGTCCCCCTCTGAATGGTCCGATTTGACGAAACTGTGTGTTTTCAGGTAGGAGTGTATCGGTAGGGTAAACTGAAATTGATTGACTAGAACTAAAAAAAGTAATACTGCTTAAAAAGAAGGCGAAAAATAATTTCATAAGATTCATTTTGAAGGATGAATATACTTAATTATCCTTATTTAAGTGTTGATTGATCCAAAATGTGCGGTATAATAGAAATCTAATTAAGTTCAATTTCCACCCTACGGTTCATGTCTTTGTCTTGCTCATTCTTCTCTTTAAGCACTTTGGGCTCGTCGAAGGATTTACCAATGTAGGACATCTGCTCTTTGGGTACATCTAGTTTGCGGAGTTGGCGATAAACACCACGTGCTCGACGTTTAGACACTCCAGGTGCTGGTCCGCAGCAAACGTGGCCTTCAATGATTATTTTTTGATTCGCATGATTGATGAGGTAATCTGCCAAAACCGATAAACGGTAGCGGTTGACATGACTCAGTTCAGAACTGTTGTTTTTATAGCGGATGATGATGGGAAAATCAAAAGGGATTTCTTCGGTTGATGCACTATCTGTTTGAGATAAAGCAGTTGAAATGGTTAGTAAAAACGAAACAAAAAGAAGAACAACAATGCGGAAAACTGCCTTGAATATTGAGTAGTTTATATTTGAATTACCAATCATTTGTCTATCCTAACCCAACGTTGAAACTTCCGTCCATTGTTAATTTACCGTTCACAGGTTCTGCCTTTCCAGGGACAATCAGTCCTTTAATTACTCCAGTTTTACCTTTCTCCAATAAATCCAGTAATTGCGTTTCGGTCAATTTCTTGCCTAACAATTCAAACGGAATTTTAAATCCACACGCCGCATAATTGGAACAACCTAAAGCTGTTTTTCCTTTCATTAATTTAGCAGTTTTGCATTTTGGGCACGTCAAGCTGTCTAAACTTGGTTTTTCCTTCACCACACGTGGCGCCCGTTCTTTCTTTTCAGTTGTGGCAGGTTGGCTGAGCGGAGCCGAAGCCACCTGTATCTTTCTGTAATTATTGAAAATGACTTCATCGGTTAATTCACGCACCATTTTAAATAGTTCCTGCTTAAAGACTTCCAATTCGTATTCACCTTTTTCAATCAGGCGAATTTTGCGTTCCCAATTTCCTGTCAACTCAGGACTCTTCAATAATTCGTTTTGAATGGTATCAATAAGATCCATTCCGGTCGGTGTGGCCAAAATGTTCTTGCGACTTTTTTCAATGTATCTTCTTCTAAATAAGGTTTCGATGATATTCGCGCGTGTAGATGGTCGACCTATGCCGTTATCTTTCATTAAATCACGCATTTCCTCGTCTTCAACTTGTTTTCCAGCCGTTTCCATGGCACGCAATAATGTCGCTTCCGTATATGGTTTAGGTGGTGAAGTTTTTCCTTTGTGAACAATCGGTGTATGCGGACCTTTTTCTCCTTCTGTGAAAATTGGAAGAACCCTCTCTTCATTAGTTCCTCCCTCCTTATTTTCCTCTCTCGAATCTCGCAGCGGAGCGTTCTCAGTTCTCGGCTCTTCGTAAACAGTTCTCCATCCCGGCTCAAGAATTTGCTTTCCTGTCACCTTGAATTCAAGTGTTCCAACTTTCCCTAAAACAGTCGTATTCGAAACTTTACATTCTGGATAAAAAACGGCGATAAAACGTTTTGCAACTAAATCATACACCTGATGTTCTGCTGGCGTGATACCACTTGGATTCACTCCCGTTGGAATAATAGCGTGGTGATCCGTCACTTTTTTGTCGTCAAATACGGTTTTTGATTTTGGAATTGGTGCTTGTAATAAAGGCGCAGTCAAACGTGAATAATACTGCATTCCTTTTAAAATCCCTTCCACTTTCGGATGAATATCTTCCGATAGATAGGTGGTATCAACTCTAGGATAAGTGACAATCTTTTTTTCGTAGAGACTTTGCACCAATTTCAAGGTATCGTCAGCTGAAAATCCAAACTTCTTGTTTCCTTCAACCTGTAAACCTGTTAAATCGAATAAGCGCGGATTCCCTTCTTTTCCTTCTTTTTGTTCGAAAGAAGTCACCTCAAATTCATGCAATTTTAAATATTCTAAGCCTTTATTGGCCTTTTCTTCACTCGTCAATCGGTCTATTTGACAAAGGAATTCTGTATCGCGATACGTCGTTTTTAATTCCCAATATTCTGCTGAAGTAAAAGCATTAATCTCTTTTTGACGTTGCACAATCATTGCTAAGGTGGGGGTTTGAACCCTTCCAACTGACAATGTAGCTTTTCCTTGCCCAAATTTCTTGGTAAATGCACGTGTGGCGTTGATTCCTAATAACCAATCTCCTATGGCTCTAGCAGATCCAGCAGCGTATAAATTATCGTATTGTTTGGAATCTTTTAGCTTGTTGAATCCTTCTTTAATTGCCTCTTCGGTCAAGGATGAAATCCACAATCGTTGAATGGGTTTATTGCATTTTGCCTTCAACAATACCCACCGTTGAATGAGTTCTCCTTCTTGACCAGCATCACCGCAGTTGATGACTGAATCACACTGAGCTACTAAATTTTCGATGCATTTAAATTGTTTTTGAACGCCTGCATCGTCGACTACTTTAATTCCAAAGTTGGTTGGGATTATGGGTAAATCTTCTAGTTTCCAGTACTTCCAGTTCTCTTTGTAGTCGTGGGGCTCTTTTAGTGTACATAAATGCCCGAATGTCCAACTTACCCAATAGCCATTTCCTTCCCAGTAGCCTTCTTTTCTAGATCGGGCGCCTAGGATTTCAGCGATGTCTTTCGCTACGGATGGTTTTTCGGCTATGCAGAGGATCATAAAATATATTTTACCACAATGTCACAAAGTTAAGTTCATTTACCATAATTTTTTAAGTCACAAATTAGTTTAGTTATTTCCTCAACGCTTAGTGCCTTAAAAGATAAAGCTCTTCAACTTAATTAGTGCCTTTGTGTTTAACTATTAAAAAACACAATGTCACAAAGTTAAGTTCATTACCAATGTATTTTAAGGCACAAAGGGCTATTCATTCGAACAATATTATTTATCAAGTTGACCGTTAATTACACGTTTAACACCGTTTTTAAATAATGGAACGTTAAAATTGATCAACATTCCTAGCTTGCAATTTGATAATTTTAAATAGGTAAGTAGCTGCGCAAGATGCAGGTCATTTAACGATTCAACTGACTTTAGTTCAATTATTATTTTGTCTTCAATCATAATGTCAATCCTATATGAAGTTTCCATTTGAATTCCCTCATATATTACAGGTAAAATTTTTTGTCTTTCTACTTTTAGTGTACTTTTTTTAAGCTCATAAAATAAACATTCTTCATAGGAACTTTCAAGTAAACCAAGACCTAGATTCCTGTGAACTTTGAGACCTAGATCAAAAACTATTTTAGAAAGTTCGTTTTCTGACATATTTATCAATTAATTTAAAAATTGCGTATTAGTGCCTTAAAACACACAGTTTATAGCCCCTTCATAGTGACTTTGTGGTTAACTTTAAAAAGACCACGATGTCACAAAGTTAAGTTCATTTACCATAATTTTTTAAGTCACAAATTAGTTTTGAACAGTTGAATTTTACAACTTAGTGCCTTAAAAGGCATCGTACTTCAACTTATCTTGTGCCCTTGTGCTTAACTTTTTTCATGTAGTGCTTAATTATAAATCCAGCTTCATTTTTCTCATCCTTTTCCCAGTTCATCAATTCCTTCACAATCCAATTAGATTCATCGAATTCAGGAAAAAAGGTGTCGGCATTGTAAACGTGATGAACATGTGTGATGTACATATCATCAACGCAATTTAAGGCGATAGCTTGACGATAAATTTCCCCGCCTCCAATAATAAACAAGGTTCTTTCTGATTCACCGTCATAATAAGCTAAGCAAGCTTCCAATGAATGAAACACCTCACATGCTTCCGCTTTAAAATCTGTATTTCTTGTTAACACAGCATTTTCACGGTTCGGTAATGGACGAAAACGTTCTGGAATGGAATCGTAATTTTTTCTACCCATCACAACTATTTGACCTGAGGTTGTTTCTTTGAAAAACTTCATATCAGCAGGCAAATGCCACATTAAATCGTTGTTTTTTCCAATTCCACGATCACTGTCCATTGCCACTATTAGAGAGATATGCATATTGATAATATATCGATAAATGTTAGATTTTTAGAATTGAATGTGTATATATACAAATAATTACACGGCAACTGCTCCTTTAATGTGCGGATGCGGATCGTAATTAAGTAATTCAAAATCTTCGTATTTGAATCCAAAAATATCTTTTACCTCTGGATTTATTTTCATTGTTGGCAGCGGTCGTAATTCTCTTGACAATTGTAAGTTGGCTTGTTCAATATGATTGCTGTACAAATGCGCATCACCGAATGTATGAACGAAATCACCTACTTCTAAATCACACACTTGAGCCACCATCATCGTAAGTAAGGCATACGAAGCAATGTTAAAAGGAACACCTAAAAAAGTATCTGCACTTCGTTGGTAAAGTTGACAGCTCAATTTACCATTAGCGACGTAAAACTGAAACAAGGTGTGGCAAGGAGGCAAGGCCATGTTATCAACATCAGCGACATTCCAAGCAGAAACGATAAGTCGTCGAGAATCTGGATTCTTTTTAATTTGATTAATCAAGTTGGTGATTTGGTCAATTGTTCCTCCATCACGAGAAGGCCAACTTCTCCACTGGTGACCGTAAACGGGACCAAGATTTCCATTTTCATCTGCCCATTCATCCCAAATAGAAACATTGTTATCTTTCAGGAATTTGATGTTTGTATCACCTTGCAGAAACCATAAAAGCTCTATAATAATTGAGCGAAGGTGCAACTTTTTTGTTGTCACAACTGGAAAACCTTTCGATAAATCAAAACGCATTTGATACCCAAAAACGGAGGTTGTACCTGTTCCTGTTCGGTCTTCTTTTTTAGTTCCGTTGTCAAGTATATGTTGCAACAAATCGTGGTACTGTTTCATGTCAAAAAATGGATTGAAAAATGTTTTTCGAAATTACAAAATTCAAGGCTTCATTTTTTGTGAACTTTTCAAGAATTCGAAGAATTTATGAACGAATCGAGTGATTTGGTGGCGCCTTTAAAAATCAGTGTGTTTGCTAATAAAAGTAAACACGACAAAAGACTCACCAAAAAGGCAATGAGCACAAGTGGATTGCGGTATTGAAACGTAACTTTCTTCGAATCTGCAGGCAAAACAATTGTCATGAAGTTCTTGTTGCTTTTGTAAATCGGCACTTTTTCTCCGTCTACCTTTGCTTCCCATCCAGAATATTCTTTTTGGAAAATAGTCAGCAATTGACTTTCTTTATTTTCTGTCTTAATATCGAAATGATTGGCGCTGTAGTTCGTGATTGTTGCGCGGTCAGTCGAATCAGTTTTCATATCCAATAAGCTCAAAACACTATATGCTTGATTATCAAAAATAAGTTGATTGGATAGAAATAAACTGTCAGCATTTAACTTGTCCAAGCTCTTTTCATGTAGCACTTTGTCGGAAAGCAAGACTACTTTATTCTGTTGAATGGTTTTGTAAATAAATGGATGCTTACTTTCAAAGTTGTCGTAACTCGAAAAAGAGAATGAATTGAATCCTTCTGCACTAATTTCCTTGTGAAAATTATTCAGATTTTGCCAATAGGGCTGACCAAGTCCTGGCAATTTTCCACCTTCCTCAATTGTAATATTTTGAAGAGGAGGGAAGCCTTTTTCTAATTTCGCTGCGGCTTGGTAGGGTTCTTTTGATTTCAGAAAACTCGTATAAACTGTGTAAGGTCCATTCAATTGTGCCGCTACGATTAAATCCAAAGCAATCAGTAAACCTAGGAACAAGTATGCTCGTTCTATTTTTTTGACAAATCGAATAAGGAGGATTAAAGCGATAATAAATCCAATTTGAATACTTGCTTGAAGCACGATAAATTGTTCAATTTGACCTTCACGATATGCATCAAAAACAGCTTTTCCGATGAAGTTTTTCATATCTAGATACGTATTGGATCTGATATAAATAATGATTCCAATCAGTGCGAGTAGTACAACTGAAAGCGGAATAATCCATTTTTTGAACGATAAAAACTTACCTTTTTTGTAGTGTAGGTTCAAGTAATTTGCGCCGACAAGTATGAAGGCAAAGAGGGCAAAAATTCTGAAAACGGCAGGGAACCTGAAAACATCCATCATCGGAACATACTTGTAAAGTAGTTCGCGCACTGGTAATGCATCTCCAACAGCTGCGAGAAGTGAAAAGATTCCTAGTACAAAAATAAATTTGACTCCTGAATTTTTTGGAGCAAAGATTCCTGCAAATAAAAAGAACAGCATGAAAAGCCCAAAATAACCATTGATCATAGAGATATCGCCCTTGAAGAACTCTGGAAAATCAACGGTTGAAAAAGGCAGCAGAAATGAAATAAACGCATTTGGTGCAAAGGGAGAGTAAAGTGCTTGTTCCAAGGTGAAGCCTTCTAATCTAGATAAATAAGGACTTACTTGATAAATGGAAATTAACATTCCAGCAGAAAAAACAAGCGCAGAAACGACAAAAACGATGTGATTTATTAAGAAAAAATAAACGCTATTTTTCTTTTTACTTCTCCAAGATTTAAAGATGTAATATGAAAAAGAAGCTAAGAAGAAATAAAACAAAACTATCACAAAAGCTGGATACCCACCAGTAATCATTAGGAACAAAAAGAATCCAGCGTATACACCATTTGACGCTTCTTTTTCAGCAAGAAGGCGAAAGTAAAAGTTAAGGACAAAGGGCAACCACGCTGCTCCAATGATATAGGGTAAATGCTGTGCATTGCCAACAAAGATTCCACAAAGCATATAGCTAACTCCAGCGATTAGGGCGATGCGCTTATCAAAGTTCAAGGTTTGTGCAAGCCAATACATTCCCACACCAGCAAAGAAAACATGCAAGTAAAATTCGAATCCAATGGTGTAGATATTATAACCAACTGTACTACCAATTAACCAAACTATTGGATACCATGCTCCAGAAGATGGGTCTGCGTAAATTGGATAACCTAGATCTTGAAAAGGATTCCAAAAAGGGAATTGGCCATTTTGAAAACATTCACCTACGTGAAAACGCCACGGATAAAAGCAATCGACCATATCGTAATTGGGTGGATGCACAAAAAACACCACTTGAAAAAATGCAAGAGCTGCTATTGATAACAATAACAAATAGGGTAGAATAGATTTTTTGAAGTACATGCTAATTACTAGTTCTTCAAAAATAATCAAAGAAGTCCTTTTATCAAGATTTTTATTGATTTCATTGTTATTTAACTTTCTTGCACTTAATTGTTATTTTGAAACGAAAAAACTACATTTGAAATATGATTCGAATAATTCTAGTTGTCAGTTGTTTAATGCCTTTATTTTCTATGACTCAAAAACCGATTGAGTTAAAGAAGAAATTTTTTGGTACTTATGCGGGTGAGATTTCTTCATTCAAACTCGACACAGGTGAAGATTTAGTAGATGTTGACAAGACATATTTAAAGATCAATATTGCGCAAGATAGTATTCAATTCAACATCGGAAGAAACGAATTAGCAAGTTCATACACGGTACTATTTGAAGCAGCCAAATACTATGTCTTAGATTGCAAAGTCAACGGTCGTTTGGCAGGTGAACGAATTGTTGTTTACAAGAAAGGAAAGAAGATTTCGCGCGATGGCTTGTTTCCGCAGCCGAATGCACTTCTGTATTTGGTTAAATAATTATCGAGGGAGCCAAAGCGTAAAGGTTGTTCCCTTTCCAGGTGAACTTTTTACATCAAGCTTCCCACCGTGCTCGTCCACAATCAGTTTCACATAATACAAGCCCAAACCAAAGCCTTTAACGTTGTGTAAATTTCCTGTCGGAACACGGTAGAATTTATCAAAAATCATCTTTTGATCCTCTCTACGAATACCGATTCCATTGTCACTGATTTCGAAAACCAAGCCTTTTTTATCTTCTCGTGTCCGCAATACAACTTTTGGAGTTTTGTCACAATACTTCACTGCATTGTCCAATAAATTATAAACGACATTCGTAATGTGTACTGGATCAGCAATGATTTCGCCAGAGTTTGCTGATAATTCAAGTTCTATTTTCCCACCTTGTTCGAGTTGATTGAATTCAAAATTCTCTTTTGCTTCTTCCAATAATTCATGCAAATCAAGCTTTTCTTTTGACAAGGTTAAATGCTCTTTGTCTAATTTCGCAACATTCAATACACGCTCTACTTGATTCTCTAAACGCTTGTTTTCCTTATATATAATTCCCGCATAGCGTTTAATTTTTTCGGGATCGTCTGTAAAATCTGTACGTAACAGCATTTCGCTTGAAAGGCCGATAGTAGAAATCGGCGTTTTTAGCTCATGTGTCATATTGTTAATGAAATCTGTTTTTATTTCAGACAATTTTTTTTGACGAATAATAATACTCAATGAATAACCGAAAAACACCAACACCAGCAAGGCAATGATGGAAACGTATATCCAAGGAGAAATAAACGCTTTTTCGCTATCGATTGACTTACCATCCATTCCAGGGAAGAAAACAGTGAAGTAATGTCCATCCGTTTTCCATTTTAAATTGGCATAAGTCGCTTCAGGTAATGTGTCAGTTATTGATGCGAACAATGAATCACCGGTGTACTTAATTAAATTACCAAAAACAATCGAATCGGTGAAACAATCGTAAATACCATATTGAAAATCTTGATTGATATGTTGATCATAAAATTCTCTTTTCAGCAATGTTTCGAGGTAAAAAGGATGTAACTCTTCGTTTATATCCACTGTAAAAGAGTTTGTACGAATTTGCTTAACGGCTCCATAGTGATCTGAACTATCTGCTTTTTGAACACTTATCTCGTCCAATACATTGCGCAAAGCCACATGAACCTGCTCGGAGAATTGTTCAAGATTTAAGCTGTCCTCTTTGTCTTGAATGGCAATATTTGTTTCTTGCATGTTAATCGTCTTCCGAATCCACACCATTTGCACAACAAGAATACTTGCCAAGGACAAGATTCCAAGTATTACAACGGCATTGATCGTTCGACGATTCATAGCGCTAATTTAATAGGATTCCATTGTTGGGTCAATTTCACTTGCCCATTCTAAAATACCACCTGCTAAGTTGTATAGATTGGTAAAACCATGTTGTTGCTCTAAAAAAGTAATCGCATCACCACTTCGTTTTCCCGATCGACAATGGATAATTACTTTTTTGTCACGGTCAATTATTTCGCTGTTCATTGGGATTTCTCCCAAAGGAATCAATTTACCATTCAGCGTGCAAATATCATTTTCATAAGGTTCGCGAACATCAATTAATTGAAAGCTCTCCTTATGGTCAATCATATATTTTAATTCTTGTACTGTAATTGATTTCATATTGTATATACTCTTTTCAATTAGAATTATTTAAAATCCTTGCACACCATTGACAGTAGTGTACTTTAAAATATTTTTCTTGTCAGGATAAATACGTGCAAAAGCTGACTGAACAGCCAAGGTTCCTTCATGAAATCCACACAAAATCAATTTCAATTTATTCTCATATGTATTTACATCTCCAATGGCATAAATACCAGGAATGTTCGTTGAATAATCTAAAGTGTTAACCTTAATCGCATTCTTGTCAATTTCAAATCCCCAATCAGCTATAGGACCCAAGCTAGGTTTTAAGCCAAACAATGGAATAAAATGATCTGTTTCTTGGATGAATTCGCCATCTTTTTGATGTGTAATAACAACACCTTCAACGTGATTTTCTCCTGTAATGCCAGTTACTTCAGCTTCTGTGACTAGTTTGATTTTCCCTTCACCAGCCATATCAATAACTTTTTGAACTGAATCCAAATGTCCACGGAACGAACTGCTTCGGTGAACCAAAACTACTTCTTTCGCTAAATTTTTCTCCGCCAAGAAAATTGACCAATCCAAGGCAGAATCACCACCACCAGCAATCACAACACGTTGTCCTCTATAAAATTCAGGATCTTTAATGATGTATTCAACACCTTTGTCTTCGTAAGATTCTAAATTTTCAATAGGAGGTTTACGTGGCTCAAATACTCCAAGTCCACCGGCAATCATAACAATGGGTGCTTCATGTTGTGTGCCTTTTATAGTGGTAACAATAAATTTGCCTTCAGCAGTTTTATCTATTGTCATTGCAGCCTCGCCCAAGGTGAAACCTGGTTTAAAAGGGGCAGCTTGCTCCATCAAATTATCGATTAACTCACCAGCCAAAACGCTTGGAAACCCGGGAATATCGTAAATAGGCTTTTTCGGGTAAATCTCGGAACATTGTCCCCCTGCTTGAGGTAAAGAATCAATTAAATGGCATTTCAGTTTCAGAAGTCCCGCTTCAAAAACTGTGAACAAGCCAACTGGGCCTGCACCTATAATAATTATGTCTGTTTGAATCATTTTTTTAGCTTAACAAAACCGCCACAAAGATAACGATTAGTTCACTAACAAGGAAGCTTGTTTTTTGTTCTTTTCAGGAAAATCATATTGATTTGAGAACACGTTTTAGTTCGAGTAGATTGATTTAATAAGAATTGCTTTAACTTCAATGATAGTTCCTGAATTCTTTCAATGCCTTAAGAACCATTTAATTGTGTTTCACCAAAATGTCAAAAAGAGCACTTTCCATTGAGAATTTAGGAAATTTCATTATGTATTATTATTCGAAATAAGCTTGACTTGAAGGACCTCAAAAAAAGATCAATCGAAGATTTAACAGTATCTTTTTGCAAATTCCCACATGACAACTCCTGCACAAACTGAAACATTCAAGCTATGTTTAGTTCCGAATTGCGGAATTTCAATGATGTAATCTGATAAATCAATTGCGTCTTGATCAACGCCATTTACCTCATTTCCAAATATCAAGGCAAATTTTTCTTCTTTTAATTCAGTAATATCTTGAAGTAGCGTCGTTTTTTCAGCTTGTTCAATGCTGCAAACTGCTATGCCTTTTGATTTCAATTCTTTAATCAATTCTGTAATTGATTGTCTGTATTCCCATTCAACAGTTTCAGTTGCTCCTAATGCAGTTTTTTGAATATCACGATGAGGTGGGTTCGCCGTGATACCACATAAATATATCTTTTCAACATTGAAGGCATCTGCTGTTCTGAAAAAGGAACCAATATTGTTTAAACTCCTGATATCATTCAAAATAACGAGCAGTGGAAACTTTTTTTGGAGCTTGAATTCTTCCTCAGAAACCCGTTCCAATTCCCATAATTTTAATTTTCTATTCATTTTGTTGATAATATGAAGGATGGAAGTTTTGTCCCCTCGTTTGATGGGTTTAAATTTACACAACAAAAATCACAAAAAGAGTCGACTTGGCGAAGGAAAAAGATCAAAAAAGTGCGAATGAAACGCCTTTAATGAAGCAGTACAATCAAATTAAGGCAAAGCACCCGCAAGCCCTGTTGCTTTTTCGTGTCGGTGATTTTTATGAAACTTTTGGTCAAGATGCCATCATTGCATCGAAAATTCTTGGAATCACCCTTACAAAAAGAGGTGCTGGATCATCTTCAGAAATTGAATTAGCAGGGTTCCCACATCACTCTGTCGACAATTACCTTCCTAAATTAGTGCGTGCTGGACAACGAGTTGCCATTTGTGAGCAGTTGGAAGATCCAAAAATGACCAAAACCATTGTTAAAAGAGGTGTTGTCGAAATGCTTACTCCCGGACTTTCTTTCAATGACCAAGTTTTGGAGCAAAAGAAGAATAATTTCCTTTGCGCTGTTCATATTGAAAAAGAAGATTTCGGTGTTTCTTTTTTGGATGTTTCAACAGGAGAATTTTTGGTTGCACAGGGACCTAAAGATTATATCGAAAAACTAATACAAGGTTTTGAGCCCGCTGAAATAATTTACCAAAAAGGAAAAAGTAAGGAGTATAAAGAATTACTTGGAGAGAAATATTATTCATTTCGTTTAGAGGATTGGATATTTTCATACGATTTCACCTACGAGCAGCTCAATAAGCATTTCGGAACGATTTCTTTAAAGGGTTTTGGTATTGAAAATCTCAAGAATGGAATTGTTGCCGCTGGAACGATTCTCCATTACCTTTCAGAAAATGAGCACAGCAAACTCGGACACATTACCTCTATTTCTCGAATTGAAGAAGAGCGTTACGTTTGGTTGGATCGTTTTACTGTCCGCAATTTGGAATTAGTGACTTCTCCAAACGACAATGCAACAACTTTGTTGGATATTTTGGATCAAACGAAAACCCCAATGGGTGGAAGAATGATGAAACGTTGGATTCTACTGCCTTTAAAGGATGAAAAACCGATCAGTGATCGTTTAGAAGCTGTTCAACAGTTTGTAGCTGATGAGCAACAAAATTTTGAGCTAACTGAGCGTTTGAAAGATATCGGTGATATTGAACGTTTGATTTCTAAAGTAGCAGTTGGAAAGGTGAATCCGAAAGAAGTTATTCAATTACGCAGAACGTTGCTGCAGATTGATCCAATTAAACAATTGCTTTCGGATTCTAAAAGTTTACTTTTAAAGAAGAATTCAGAACAGTTGAATCCGTGCAATACCTTAATCGAGTTGATTTCAGCAACCTTAACGGATGAACCAGCTATTCAGATCGGTAAAGGTCCAGTCATTAAAGCAGGTTGCAATACTGAATTGGATGAGTTAAGAGGAATCTTATACAATGGAAAGGAATACCTTGAGGCACTGCAAATAAGAGAATCAGAGCGCACAGGTATTTCAAGTTTGCGTGTGGCATTTAACAATGTTTTTGGTTACTATATTGAAGTCCGCAATACACATAAAGACAAGGTTCCTGAGGAGTGGATCAGAAAGCAGACCTTAGTCAATGCCGAAAGATATATTACCGAAGAATTAAAAGAGTATGAGACAAAGATTCTAAGTGCGGAAGATAAGATCCACGCCATTGAATCACGTTTGTACCAAGACTTAATTTTTGGAATGGCTGATTATATCAAGGCAATTCAGCATAATGCAGGGTTGATCGCGCAATTAGATTGTTTGCTTTCATTTTCTAAAGTTGCTATTGATAACCAGTATAATTGTCCAAGCATCAATAAAGGTTACACCATTGAAATAAAGAATGGTCGGCATCCTGTTATAGAACGTTTGATGAAAATGGGGGAAGAGTACATTTCAAATGATGTTTTTCTAGATAATGAAAAGCAACAGATCATTATGATTACTGGTCCCAATATGAGCGGTAAAAGTGCCATTTTGCGTCAAACCGCCTTAATTTGTTTGATGGCCCAAATGGGTTCGTATGTTCCGGCAGAAACAGCCAATCTTGGTTTGCTTGACAAAGTATTTACGCGTGTTGGTGCTTCTGACAATATTTCAACCGGTGAGTCAACATTCATGGTTGAAATGAATGAAACAGCGAGCATTTTGAATAATCTATCTGACCGAAGTTTGATTTTATTAGATGAAATTGGCAGGGGTACAAGCACTTACGATGGTATTTCAATTGCTTGGTCGATTGCTGAATACTTGCATCAACATCCCAAAGCGCGAGCGAAAACCTTATTTGCAACACATTACCATGAGTTGAATGAAATGACGAAAATGTTTGAGCGCATTCGAAATTTCAATGTTTCTGTTAAAGAAATCGGTTCACAGATTTTATTCATGCGTAAATTAGTTGAAGGAGGAAGTGAGCATTCATTTGGTATTCATGTTGCCAAACTAGCAGGTATGCCAACTCAAGTTGTGAAAAGAGCAGAAGATATCTTAAAAGAACTGGAAGCCAATCACGACATGGGCGGAAAGGCTAAAAAATCGAAAAAAGCGATTAAAGAGTCGGATGACACATCTATGCAATTGAGCTTTTTTCAATTAAACGATCCTGTTCTTGAGCAAATTAGAGAAGAATTAGTGATGATAGATATAAATACCTTAACGCCTGTAGAGGCTTTAATGAAATTGAATGAAATCAAAAAATTAACTGGCGGATAAAAAAAACTTAAAAAAATAGGTATTCTTTATTGCTTTTTTACAAATACTTTATACATTTGTCGCCCGTTGCAAAGCGATGCAGTGATGAATAACATAAGCGAGAGTAGCTTCCGCCGCGGTGGAGTGAGTCCAACCTAATATTAAACGTAATATTAGTATTGAAATAAATAAGCGAGAGTAGCTTCCGCCACGGCGGAGTGAGCACAACCTAATATTAAACGTAATATTAGTATTGAAATAAAATTAATAAGCGAGAGTAGCTTCCGCCGCGGCGGAGTGAGCACAACCTAATATTAAACGTAATATTAGTATTGAAATAAAATTAATAAGCGAGAGTAGCTCAGTTGGTAGAGCACAACCTTGCCAAGGTTGGGGTCGCGAGTTCGAATCTCGTCTCCCGCTCAAAAAAATAACGCTTATCGAGCGCAGTCGAGATGACGTATTTTTTTAAAGTCTGCTCGAATGGTGGAATTGGTAGACACGCCGGACTTAAAATCCTGTGCCTGTATGGGCGTGCGGGTTCAAGTCCCGCTTCGAGTACAAAGCGGTACAATTTGGAATTTTCTCCAATTGTACCGCTTTTTTTTTGTTCAAAAGATGCAGAAATACTGGCAATTAGAGCCAGTACTTCATTGTTTTTTGTGGTTCGACACTTGTCTTTTTCCAAAATTATCTTTTCTGGGAATAAAGTAGCCAAAAGCTTTCGTTTCCCTTTATAATCGGCACTTTCGTAAACTTCAGAAAGGTTCGACATTATCCATAGAGTTTTCTGTAAATTTTCCTTCTTTGGTTTTTTTCGGTCTTCTAAATCCATAATATCCACCTCTATTTGAGCTATCTTTTTTTCCAATGTATCAGACATTCTATTGTAACGCTCAATTGGAATTTTGTTATCCATTAGCTGCTGGTCTAATTTCATCAATTGTTCCCTTGAACATTTTAGTTCATATCTGAGGCGTTTAAGCTCCTGTTGAGAGTTACCTTCGAACTGAATTATTGTCTGTTCCAAAGTCTCTAGAATTAAATCTTTGAATTCTTTCTTAATAGAAATTCTTTCCAGAAAGGAAATGAAATACGAATGAACTAATGGAGCTTGCACTCTTGTTGAGCATGACTGACGACAATGGTAGTAATAGTACTTTTTATTTCTACCTTTTGAAGGGCTTCCAGTCAAATTTTTCCCGCAAATTGGGCAAGTTAAATAATTTCGTAATGGGAATTGAGAGTCTTCACTCTTCGGAACTATTCCTTTCCATCGGTTGTTCATTTTGTTTGCTTGCGCTTTGACGAAGGTTGCAACAGAAACAATTCCTTCATGCTTTCCTTCAACTATTTCTTCTGGCTTATCCAGCCAAGCGGTAACGTGAATTCTACCGCAATACGTCGGGTTATGAAACATACGGTAAAATGTATTTTTCGAAATTGCTAATCCAAGTTTTTTATATTTCTTAAAAATAAATTCCACCGAATCCATTCCAAGAGCAACTTCTTCGAAAGCATGACGAACAAACTTTGCTTTTTCTTCAATTATTTTTAAAGTTGGTTTCCCGTGCAGGTCTCTAATATTCATAAAACCATATGGAGCTTTACCAGTAAAGTAACCTTGCCTTTTTGCTTCATTTGTTCCACGAGTGGTGTTTGAAATAATATTCTCACGAACATTTTCCCCAATTGACAAATAAAGTGACAGCATAACAATATTGCTTTCATTTTTTTTTGACTCCAACCATTGACTTATAGCATTCACCTGGACCCCCAATTCCGTGAGCTCTCTTTTTTCTTTTAAACAGAGTTCCACGTTTCTTCCAAATCTGTCCCAACGGGTAACCAAAACCATATCTACCTCACTTTTGTTTTCGGAAATCCATTTTTTCATCTTTTTGTACTCAGGTCTATTAAAATCTTTTCCTGACGCATCATCAAAATAATTCCCAATTATTGTATGACTATTTTTTTTGCAAAAATCATTTAACATATCATCTTGAAAACCAAGACTAAATCCTTTGTCGGCCTGCTCATCAGTACTCACTCTCTTATACAATATTACTTTCATGCTACTTTATTATTTTGTTTAGACTTAGTTTCAACATCATAGTAGACCTCTGACAAAGACATTAAGAAATTGGCAATTTGAATTGCTTCTTCGTCGGAATACTTTTTATTTATCCCTTTTATTTTATCAACTAGTGATTTTTTATCTCTCATGTTTTGCTAATTTTTATAGTAGTTTTCTTTTTACTAGAACCTTTTTTATTTTTAAAATCGTCGCTGACGATCTGCCAGTTATTTCATTAATTTCCCTTACGGTCAAACCTTTAGTTAATTTTTTAACAACAACTTGGTGTCTTTCTAATAAACGAACATCCGTTTGTGTCGAGCCCAATTTTCGGCCTTTGTAAGCACCTCGTAGTTTTGCTTGAGCTATTCCGTCGGCACATTTTTCCTTCTGCATTCTTAAATTCATTTCCGCTAAATTTGACAATATCGACAAAGCAAGCTTCGAAATTTGGTTCGGTTGACCATTAGGTAATAATGTATCAATACATTCTTTCGTACTATGAATGTTTATCTTAAGGTCACTTAAAAGTTCAACAGTTTTTATTAAATCAAGTAGGTTTCGACCTATTCTTTCCCAAGAATAAACAACAAGAGTTTTTTGGTTCTTATTTTTTGTCAAGACGTCAAAAAGTTTGACAGCTTCAGGTCGTTCAAGAAAAGGTATACTTCCAGAAATTTTATCTATAAAAACATTCTTCGGGTCGAATTGAGGGTGCTTCTTTATCTCCTGAAGCTGGGAGTCAACTTGTTGTCCTGAAGTTGAAATGCGCAAATAAAAATAAGTTTCCATATGAGTTTGTTTTTTAGTATAGATGTTTTAATTCTAGGAACTTAATTTTTTTAAAACATTTTTAATAAAAACCTAGGCTTTATGATTTGTAAAAGATCTTAGTATATAGCTATACCCTAATATAAAAATGTAAGTATTAGAAACAAGGCTTTTAATAACGTTCTACTTATCAAAGGAATATAAGAACCACTTATTAAATAACAAATGATTTAAGAAGATTGCGCTATAATAATTTTCTAACAAAAATTATTTAACAAAATGGAAATTGATGCACATAGTGAGCAAGATTAGAATTTTGTGTGTTTTCAATTAAATTATCTTAAGGATAGAAACTATTCAAAAAATGAAATAATTGAAACTTGTTTTTTGTCTAAGGATGCATTGAATAACCAATTTGGATGATGAAGAAGGAAACGAGGAGCTTTTTACTTTGGTTTTCACAGTAATATTCTTAATAATCAGAAAAATACTATATTTGAGTATGAAAATATTAAAATTTATTATACCATTTTTTTTAGGTTCGGCAGTTGCCCAAAACGTTATGCTTGATCCAGAATTTAATTCTTTAACAGGGTTCAATGGTGATGTTTCGTCCATAGAATTTCAAAATAACAACAAAATAATAGTGGCTGGTAGCTTTACCGTTTACAATGGTGAAGTGAGAAATAAAATAGCTCGTTTGAATGAAAACGGAACACTTGACGAATCATTTCAATCACCAAGTACTGGTTGGAATATAATCAATGGTGGGTTATCCTGCACGGCGATTCAATCAGATGGCAAAATAATTATAGGTGGTGGCTCCATTTATAACGGAACCAATGTGGTGAGCGGTGTTAATAGATTGAACTCAGATGGAAGTCCTGACCTTAATTTCAATAGTTTAGGAACAGGCATAAATGGCTCCTCTGGCTCCTCAGTTCATGGTCTCGGTATTCAAGATGATGGGAAAATCATCGCAGTTGGAAGCTTTAGTTCCTATAATGGTAATTTATGCAATAATATTGTAAGGATCAATACTGATGGAACTTTTGATCCAAGTTTCAATATTGGTGCGGGTTTTATTGCAGGTTCATGGGGTTGCCAGGATTTGAAAATTCAACAAGACGGGAAAATCATTGTTGTTGGCGGTTTTAGTGCTTTCAACGGTGTTATACGCAATAATATTGTAAGACTAAATTCAGATGGAACTCTCGATCCAAGTTTTAATATTGGCACTGGGTTCGATTATCTTGCGCAATGTGTAACGCTCCAGCCTGACGGTAAAATATTAGTTGGTGGAGCGTTTCAATATTATAACGGTGCTTACAAAAGAAAAATTGTTAGACTAAACACTGATGGTACAGCAGATTTATCATATGATTCAGGAAATGTTATTGGAAATAATTATGTTTCTTCGATAGATATTGCTTCCAATGGTAAAATAATTGTTGGAAATGCAGATTCATGGATAAGTAATTTTTCCTATGGTATTGTGAGATTAAATTCAAATGGAACATTGGATTCTGCATTTGACCCTGGACCAGGTTTTAATGCTTATGTTTTAACTTGTAAAATTCAGGATGGGGACAATATTTTGGTTGGAGGCCAATTTAATTCATACAATGGACTAACCAGTAATTTCATAAGTAAACTTATACCCGTTAGTGTTTTAGGAAAAGTTTTTTATGACTACAATGTAAATTGTATTGAGGAAATAGGAGACTTTGGTATTAACGGGTTTAATTTAGAAATCAATCCTGGAAATATTGTTACAACCACGAATTCAAACGGAATTTGGTTTCTGGACTCATTACCTGCTGGAAATTATACAGTAACAATTGATACCACAAATACGAATTGGACTACCGTGTGTCCAGTTATTCAATCCTTTAGTGTAACAGATCCAGATGGCTTTGTAAACAGCCCTAATTTTGGTATTGTTAATAATTGTGTTGATCCAAGTATAAGCGTTTATGCTCCGACATTGCGAAGATGTTTCCCAAATCAGTTAATTTATGTTTCTGCTTGCAACAACATTTCTATATCAAATATTAATTCTGCATACGTTGATGTCAAACTTGATAGTTTAATTTTATTAAATAGTGCCAATATACCATATACTGTGGTTGGAAATAATGTTTTTCGGTTCCAGGTTGGTACATTAACCCCCGAAGAATGTACGGAAATCGTACTTTCGACAACCATTAATTGCACATCTATTCTCGGTCAAACCCTATGTATTGATGCTAGTTTGATGCCAATTGCAATGTGTTCATTAGATACAATACCCGCAAATCCGATTATAATTTATGATAATCAAAATAATCCTATTTTAAGTGTTAGTCCTTGTGAATTACCATGGGATCAAAGTAGTTTAGATGTAGAAGGTTGGTGTGCAAATGATAGTATTTACTTTAGAATTACCAATTCTGGTCAACTCGTTTTAGGTGATATGGAATGTTATTCTCCGATTTGGATTACGGTAGATGGGGAGGTAACTTATCACGATTCTATTATGCTTGCAGGTGGGGAGGTAATGACACTTGCATTTCCTGGAAACGGCCAGACATGGATTTTGAATACTGAACAACATCCATTGCATCCTGGTAACTCTCATCCCAATGCATTTGTAGAGGCATGCGGAAGTGATGTCAGTAATTGGACCCCTAACTTGGTGAATGATTTTCCACAGGATGATGCAGACCCTTTCATAGATATTTACTGCGGAGTTGTTTCAGGAAGCTTTGACCCAAACGACAAAACGGGATACCCCAAAGGTTACACAAATCAGTATTACATTCAACCAAATCAGCAGATGCAGTATGTAATACGCTTTCAAAATACAGGAACAGACACTGCGTTTACCGTAGTAATTAGGGATACCCTAGATACAGATTTGAATATTTTCACAGTAACACCTGGAGTTTCCAGTCATAATTATGAATTCAGGATGTACGGACCAAGAGTATTGGAGTGGAAGTTCAACAATATCAACCTTCCCGACAGTACCAATGATCTTCAAGGTAGTAATGGTTTTATTACTTTTAATGTAGATCAGGTATCAAATCTCGCACCTTTAACTGAGATTACAAATGAGGCTGATATCTACTTTGACTATAACGATCCAATTATTACCAATACAACGATTCATCGTGTTTATGAGGGATATTTAAGTATTCTTGATATTGAAGATTTAAAAGTTGAAGAAAATTCACTTTTTATTTATCCGAATCCAACCTCTAACCTAATCTCCATTATTGGAAAAGATGGAATGAAGCTACCTTTTGCCATTTTTGACCAAATGGGTAAGTTGGTATTTAATGGGGAATTAAATGGAATTTCAACTGAAATTAATTTGACTGATTTATCAAAAGGTATTTTCATTCTAAAAATTGAGGGGAATTACCAACCTGTAAAAATTATTAAGAATTGAGTTTAAATCTACTCAAGGAATGAATTAAAAAAGAATATACCCTAAAAATGAAATTTTATTAAGTACCAAAACTTCTTATTTCTATAGTAGTATGGTACATACACTTATTGAGAAATTATTTACGGATGATTATGGGAATTACAAGTTTTCACTTTCAATAAACAACATAGAGAGCGACCAAATACATGATAGCCTACATTGGATTTCAAGTGATATTTTGCCAGAAATGATGCTAGAAAAATTTTCACCTATTATTAGTCCGAAATTAATTTTCGAGCAAGATGATAGCTTGCCAGACATTCAATATTTGGAGGAATTAATTGATTTCATAGGTGAATTAGTTCTTAAGGATAAGGATTTCCGAAGATTCTTTTACCCTCCGTTTTTTTTAGATAAGGAACTAAATGTACGCACTGAATTAACAAGAAAATTTAATAATGCACGAAAGCAGATACGTATGTGTGAGAAAGAGCTTTTCACTATTAATGATGAACTTCATTTACTGTATTTCGAGCAACTTCTTCATATACCTAAGCAATATAAAAAACACAAGAACATAAGAATTCACAGGATTACGAGATTAGCGTTCGAAAAATGCTTGACTAGTCTGTTAAAAGCTGATGCATATATTGAGGTTTATTATACTGCGGAGCGGTTTAAAGTTCTGACTAATGCCCAAAAAGAACCACGATATTTTTTAGCATTAAATAAAAGAAATGAGCCAATTTTAGCAATTAGAGCAGAAGAATAGGTTTTGCTATCCATAAATAAGGTGCTTTAAGAGTGCTTTAATGTATATCTCCTGTATGTACTTGCGGTTTCGATAAGAGATTGTATGCTCTGCTAATTGTGGCAACTCTTTGATTATATAAAAAAGGGTTGTCTTCGCTATACGTTCTTCACCAATTAACTTACGAATACTATACGTGTCTAGATAAAATTGTCCTTTAAATTCCAACCTAGGAACACTAATGTTTTCAGTTAAAATAATTTGCCCGTTGGAACTGATCGATTGATTCATAATCTTTTATTTTAAATAGTTGTGAAAAAATAGAAATCGCAGTTTTTGACACCATCAACCAGTAAAAAAATCAAAATTTCATTGGTTGTTTTTTTGTTTGGACGAAGGGGGTGTTCGTTCATCACGCAAGATAGAGATCTAAAACCGAATGTTTAATTCAAGGATAGCCACATTTAATTCACAGGACGTTATTGAGAATTTCTAAAAAAAAAATTGAAAAAAAATGTGAACAGCATTGGGTTTTCCTATGTACCAATTCTTTTTTAGGGTGTAATTTTAGCACCAACAGAACCACCTTAAATAAGACTCTAATATAAGGAGGATTTCCCCATCAAGCCCCCTATCACATATTCGCCAATAAATTCTTGCAAGAATGATGTTAGTTTATTGCTCTCAGGTTTCAATAGAACACCCTCATACATTTTGATGAAAAAAGGATCAGTGTCTTTTCCCAGACAATAACTTAGTAATTTCTCATCTTTCTTTGTGAATAAGAAAAAATCTGTACTATCTATTCCTTCAACCAAATTGAAGAAGACACAAATCACCTCAGCTATCTCACCATTTTCAAATTCACATTCAACTGCATCGGCGACTCCTCCGATCTTTTTTGGTTTTCCATTATTCAAAAGGACCATCCCTTGTGTTCTGGCAAATATTATGTGACTGATCTCCATTTATTAAACCTGTTTTCTTGTATATAAATAGTCTTGAAAAGAATCTTTTCACCTCTTTTAAAGCGTTCTCAAAAAAACTTCTTAATATCTCATTGGGGTTATTTACTTTGATTCTTTCTTTGAAAACCTGATAATCTTCTTTTTCAAAAACAATTGTTTCTTCTGTTGTTTCTTCTGTTGTTTCTTCAATTAAATTACTTCGAACAGCAAGTGGGATAAGCACTCTTTCTGGAATGTTCGTTAAATAAAACTTTTCCTTTCTACTATAAGATGTGCAATCTTTTCGTTCCTTGGTTAAATACCCAAGACATCTATCAAGACAATGATTTCCTCGTAGTACGCTTTTATGGAACAAATCATCGATGAATAATTCATCAGGAAATAATTCAAAATTCAAATCCTCTTTGGAAATGATGTGAAGATGGTATCCATCAGATCTTTCGTCACACCATTCAATGCATGCTACATAGTAAATACTTAGACTTTTCAATAAGTTAACTAAATAATCAAATTGCTTTTCGGGCTCCCAAATGTAAAAGCGTTTGGGACAATTGATTGTTATCATGATATAATTTAACTCGTTTATCCCCTTTCTTCGTAGGGCTGAATTAAACTTTTCCTTCTGATATTCGTCAAAAGTGTAGATAGTTTCTTCAAATTGTTTTTTCTTTGTTTTTATTCCTTTCACTAGTTCAAATTAAACCTGGTTTGCTTTCCGCAAGGACACAATAACTCCTAGGCACAGCTGTACCGTCAATTAATAAAATATGTTGATTTTGATCGGGTGGAAAAATGTCGAAATGACCTATGTAAAACTAAAAAAACCTAAAAGCGCTAATCCCGATCGCCAGAGTAGATTTGAAATCTACAACGCAAATTACTGCCAGAAAAGTGAAACAAAAAAATTTATTTTCACTTTTTCTTCTCTTAGTAAATAGTTTATTTTTTCTGAATTGAACGTTCTATTCAAATTTTATTGATTTCCAATTAGTAATTTATTGAGAAATATAAAAAAATCCAAATAAATTTGTATTTTGGCAACGCAAATCATCTTCTATGAATAGTCTAAAAAAAGTTTTAAAGGAAAAAAGAATCAAACAAAAATGGCTCGCAGAGAGACTTGGAAGGTCTGAAAATACTTTGTCCAATTGGGTTCAAGGTAAAACCAATATATCACTAAATGATCTTTACAAAATTTCTGAAATACTGGATTGCCCAATAACGCAACTTCTCGAAAAATAAATTAGATGAACTATACTATTGAGCAGCAGTCAGCTATTGATACAACCGATAAAAATCTTCAAATCATTGCATGTGCAGGAGCTGGAAAAACTCAGGTCATTTCACAACGAATAATGAATATCCTTAAAAAAGACGGAGTTGAAGCAAAAAATGTAATTGCATTTACATACACTGAGAAAGCCGCAGCAGAATTAAAAACTCGTGTTCTGAAATTATGTCGTGAGCAACTTGGAAATATAAATGGACTTGCGGAAATGTATATTGGTACTATTCACTCTTGGTGTCTGCAGGCAATCCAAGATAACATCTATGAATACCAGAAATTTGCCATACTGGATGAAATCAAGCTCAAACTTTTTATAGATAAATACTATACAGAAGTTGGAATGGCTGGAGCAGGACTAGACAGATATAAGGACACAGGAAGATACATTTCTATTTTATCGGTTCTGCGAGAAGCTGAATTGACAGAAGGCACTGAACTACCTGAGGAATGGAGCGATGCATTGCATGATTACCAGCAGACTTTGTTTAATCATTCTTACTTTGACTTCACAACAATCATGACTGAAGCAATTAGGAATCTTAAGGAAAATGAGGTCTTTCAAGAAAAAGTTCTCGGTAATTTAAAATACCTAATAGTTGATGAATATCAGGATGTAAACCCTATCCAGGAAGAATTAATTGTTCAACTATCAAAATCTGAATGCAATATTTGTGTTGTGGGAGATGACGATCAGACCATCTATCAATGGCGAGGTGGTGATGTTACCTATATTCAAAAGTTCCAACAGAGATATAAGGACGTTACTTATATAAAATTAGAAGACAACTTTAGGTCGAGTCCTGGAATTATTGATGTTGCTTTAAAGTGTATTACAAATAATGTACAGCGATTGCCAAAAATAATGAATGCAAAAGGGCATCAAAATAATGTTGACCTAGACATCATTTATAATCAGTATGAAGAGGTTGGTGACGAGAATCAATTCATTGCAGATACAATAAAAAAGCTAAGAGGAACTGAATTTTTAGATAAAATCGGAGCAGAACCAAGAGGGCTTGATTATTCTGATTGTGCAATATTATTGCGGACCTGGAAGAAGGCAAAATCAATAATCGAGACTCTGACTGATGAAGACATTCCTTTTGTAGTTGGTGGAGTTAATGAACTATTTGAAAGACCTGAAATTAAAGCAGCGAAGGCAATCTATTTGTACCTCAACAAGGACATCGAAGAAGATACATTAAAAATATATTGGACTTCGATTTCCGATAAAATCAATGATTCAGACATTGACTCTGCAATTGATTCTTTAAAGAAGAAATTCCCTAATCCAAAAATGTACTTTGCAACCTTTAATCTTCAAGAGATATTCTGGACATTTATTGAGAAGGCAAAATTAACTGAGGAAGTTTTTGAGGATAGCTCGCACAAAGGTGTTGTCGGCAATGAAATCAACGAAGTCGTGTATTATAACCTAGGAATGTTTTCTCAAATTATCAATGATTTTGAGACAATACATTTCAAAGATAAACCAATATATAAGCTCTCAAGATTTTTAAACTTCTTAGAGTATTCTGCAGATGGATATTATCCTGAAGGTTGGCTCAATAATTCACTTAAAACCCCTAATGCAGTTCAGATTATGACAGTTTTTCAATCTAAAGGATTGGAATTCCCTGTTGTATTTATTCCAGGTTTAAACAAGAATTACCTCCCTATCAAAAAGCCAGGAGGAAAACAAATCTGGCACTATATAGATCGTGAATGGATTAAAGACCAAGAACGATATGAAGGTGGAACTGAAGATGAAAGAAGATTGTTCTATGTTGCCATCACAAGATCACAGAAATATTTATTTATTACCAGAAGCAAAGAAAATAGATTATATCAAAAGGAGTCTCCATTTGCAAAAGAAATAAGTAATTCTGAATATGTAATTGCAGACAAAAACCCTGATTATTCATACTTGAATAAACTTACTCCTTCTCCAAAGTCTGAGCGAGGTGCAATTCAATTAAACTTTTCAGTACTCAAAGCATTCTTTGATTGTCCATATAAATTTAAGCTTATTAGTTTGTATGGCTTTGTTCTTCCAATTACAGAGCGAATGGGTTATGGCAATTCTATTCATAATGTGTTGATGGAAATACATCGAAGACATTTAAGTGGAGAAGATGTTTCAAAAATTGATGTGGCCTTATTAGTAGATACTCATGTCCATATTCCTTATGCAACTGGGCTTGTTCTTGAGAATATTAAAGAAACTACTAAGCACGTTACAGAATCTTATCTTGAGGAAAATCTCTCTGACTTCGATAATATTGAATACGCAGAGCAAGAAATTCAAATAGATCTCGGTGATGGAATTATGGTTAATGGTCGGATGGATCTTATACGCAAGGTGGACCTGAATGGTCGTGAATTGACAACTATCATTGATTTTAAGAGCCGTAAAGAAAGCCAGGACCAGGATATAACAATTGAGCAACTTTCAATGTATGCTTTGGGTTATAAAGAACTTACTGGCAAAACTGCTGACAGACTTCAGATTTATAACTTGGATGAGAATAATAATTCCAAGCATACACAACGAATTGATAATAATGGAATAGATTCAATTCGAGAAAAGATTGTCTTTTCAGCAAATGAAATTAGAGATAACAAATTAGCAAAAACGTGTGAAGTTAAAATCTGCCAAACTTGTTGGCATAAACAACTTTGCTCAGGAGCAAAAATATAATATTATGGCAAAACAATATAAGGGTTCATTAACACTGGAATGGTTCAATAAACAAAAGGCCATTGTTAATCTTGAAGAAAATAGCATCAAATCTGAAGGAGACATACCAGCACCAAAAATAAATTGGATAAACAAGGAAGAGGCTTTATTTTATGAACTGAATGAAAACGAAGGTAAAGGCAACACTCCTTTTTGGGTAAATCGTGATGATATAAGGGT
>JBIIKG010000251.1:0-3666 GCA_044233275.1 Crocinitomicaceae bacterium
GTGTAACACGAAAATTAGTAGCATTTGAAATGGTTGATCGTGGAATTCCACGTCACGACTACCCTATCGAAGATGCGAACGGAAATGTTATCGGAAAAGTAACTTCTGGAACGATGTCGCCAACTATGAAAATTGCTATTGGCTTAGGTTATGTAACGACAGAGCATGCTGCGATTGATTCAGAAATATTTGTTTCAATTCGCGATAAAGGCGTAAAAGCAAAAGTTGTTAAACTACCTTTTTACAAGAAATAATATCATATACTCAAACAAAAAACGTCCCGATAACTTATATCGGGACGTTTTTTTATGCTGTCTATATTTGCTTAGAATGTCGCAGTTAATAAGTCTAAAAATCCTGGTTGATCTTTTGCTGCTTGTGAAAATACAATTGTTTTTTCTTCCTTAAAAATCCCATCTGGGTGATCAAACACAGCTTCGGCTGCAACTGATGGCGCAACTGAAGCAAATTCAGCATCTTCTCTTTTTAGTACATCAACCATTTCACTTGAACGAAGATCTTCAGCTTGTGCAACTATAACCACCTTGTCTTCAACCTTAACAATAGCCGTATTGCTAACAAGAGTTGATTCAACTTTAACATCAGTTTGTTTTACTACTTCATTTTCGATTTTTGGTTCTTCGTCTTGCTTAATCTCATTTTTAGCAGATTGAACTTTTCCAGTTTCTATTGCTGTTTGAAAAAACAAAGGAGAGATTAATACAAGTAAAACAACTGCTGCAGCCATTTGTATTAATGGGCGACGAAACACCGCTTTTTCTTTTGGATAAACCGTCATCCAAACGGTATTATACCACAAAATCGTTTTTGGTTCGGCATGGGTGGCTGCAAAAATATCATCGAGTGAGTTTTTTGTTTCCTGCTTTGGAGTCATTCTATTTTCATTTTTCAACACCTCAAGACCAAAAAACAAATCTTTCATTTCTTGAAATTCCTCCTCTGAAGCACACCATTCACCCAACGCTTCCCGTTCAGTTGCATTTAACTTATCGAAATTCTTTTGAGCGATAAGATCTACGAGTTCCTTTTCCATTACTTCTATCTATTATCAATTGGATTAAATATTTTTAAATGCTCTGCAAGGTATTTTGTGGCGTAAAACAAACGTGATTTGATTGTTCCCTCATTTATTTCCAATACTTCAGCAATTTCTTTTATTGAAAGTCCTTCAATATGTCTTAGTGCAAATGCTTCTCGATGTTTATCATCTAGCTTTTTCATACTTTCTTCAAATGCCTCTTTAAAAAACGCATCTTGTACCTCACCTATCACATTTACACTGTCATCGAATAAGGTATAATGATTATCTAAACCATTTGACATTCCCTTTCGGACTTCTTGCTTTTTGTATTCGTTTTTACACATATTATTTGCGACTGAATAAACCCAAGTTTTAAATGAGCGTTCCATGTCAAAATAATCTGGTTTACGAATGATTTTAGCAAATAGATCATGTACGAAATCTTCCGACTTCTCTCTATCGCGCCAAAGCATACGCATAAAATAACCTAGTAATGGTCCAGAATATCTAGCGTATAATTCATCAAACGCTCTTTTATCTCCATTAGAAATAGAACGCATGAGTCCTTCGTCAGACATTGATTTATACTGCGGTTTTTGCAACTGCATTAAAACGATTTTATCACTGTTCGCACTTGTTCGTACTTATTACTTTGAACAGCCACTTTTTCGATGGCCTTCTCCACTTCTTTTTGTTTTTCCAACTCCTTCACCTCACCATAAATCTTACTTAGGTAAATCATCATTGGTAAGTAGTTAGCAGATAATTGTCGGCCTTTTTCTGTTACAGCGGAATTGACTAATTTCTTCTGAAGCACTTCATTCCATAAATAATCATTGCGGTAAAAGTTATTGAATGTCTGATCTTTATGATATTCTGCCACTAATCCAACAATAAAGATATTTTGTGAAACTGCACTCAAATATTCTTTTGGGGTTGTTAATGAAATTGCGATTGACTTTTTCTCATTTAACTCACAGAATGACTTTAAATAATTGACATCAATCGTTTTGCTTTCAGGCAACAAATATCCTTTCTTCTCGAGGTTATCTCGAAATACATCGCTTTGTAAAAAATCCAATGAGACAATCGTAAGATCTGAGCGTTGTTTATTTGCAAATTGGATGTAATACGAAGCATACGAATCATCAAATCCATGCGTTATTAATGTGCCATTTTCAGGAGCGGACAAAACAATGTCTTCCGCATAGGCAAGTGCTTCTTTTGAAATGCGTGTTGACTGCTCGATCTTCTTTAAATAACTCAAGGCATTGACTGAATCAGACAAAATAATATAGTAAGCTGCTTTTTGAATTTGAACATCTGAGTTATTAGGCTTCAATTGTTCTGCTTTCAATAAATGATCTGCTAATTGAATATTATAATTTCCAGCTAAGTATTTATAAAAATGGAATTCAAACGATTCCGGTGCATACGTTTCCAAGGTTTTTACGCCATCATCCATTTGCTGCTGAAATTGTGGACTAGGAGAACGTTGCGTTCTATTTTGACTAGCTTGTATTTTTGAAATTGAAATACTTTTTACAGCAGATTCTGAAACAGCGGCTGAAGATTGAATAGATTGTTCATTCAATGATTCACTATCACTTAACGATTTTGATTTTTTAGTAACAGCTTTTTCCTGCTTCTTTTCTAATTCCTTAGAATACTCTTCTTGCGGGACAAGTGTGTCGACTTCAACCTTAATGAATTTAACATCTGGTGCAATGGTATTTGAGTTTGTTGCAGGAATATTTTCATTGTTATTTGACTGACCAAAAGCGCTCAAATTTGCACAAATACATAAAATGAAGAATAGATTTCGCATTGTATTGAATTTTGGGGCAGTACACATCAAATATACAATGGTTCAATGAATAATAAAATTATTTGAAATTTAGATTTGAAAGTAGAAATCTATCTTAATAATAACGTAAGTTTCAACTATTCATTAATTAGAATCAGCAGCGAAAAGAAACTTATTTGGTGAGACCAAGTCTGTTTTAACAGCATACATAACAATACCGGCAGTATTTTTAACACCCAATTTGGCCATGATATTTTTTCGATGCGTATTGATCGTATGATTACTCAAAAACAAATGTTCAGCAATTTGTCCATTCGTTAATCCTTCAGCAATTAAGATAATAATTTCATTTTCTCGCTCGGACAGAATAATTGGTTCACAGGTGAATGAATCGAAATCAATATCATTCACATCAATAGAAGCGCGTTGAATCGTTTCTAAAATTTGACCACAGAAGAATTTATTTCCAAGACTCGTTTCCTCCACCGCATTAATTATTTCTGCTAAATCACAATCCTTTTTCACGTAACTAATTACGCCAGAACGCAGCGCATCTACTAATGTTTGTGCAGATTGTTCAGGAGTAATTGCCAAAAACTTAACATGCTTGTTTTGAGAAAGCACTTTTGGAATGATATCAATATTGAAACCTGGAGATGTGTAATCTATTAATACAACAGCAGCTCCGAAATTCTTAACTTGTTCTAATAGTTCCTCCTTATTATGCGCTTCTCCAACAATTTTAAATCCACCATGTGAATTTAGAATCGTTCTGAGACCAAGTCTTACCAAGTCGTTACTATCTGCTAAAATGACG
>JBIIKG010000252.1:0-3656 GCA_044233275.1 Crocinitomicaceae bacterium
TTCGACTTGGCACAACAAAATCTCTTGCACCTTCTGGAGTTGATTTAATTAAGAACGGCGTTTCAATATCTAGAAAATCTTGAGAATCCAAGTAAACTCTAGTTTGTAAAGCCACCTTATTTCTCAAACGCAATTTTTCTTGCATTGGAGAACGACGCAAATCAAGATATCGGTATTGCAAACGCAATTCATCACCCCCATCAGTATCGTCTTCTATTGTAAATGGTGGCAATTTTGCGGCATTCAAGATTGTTAAATCAGAAACAACAATTTCGATTTCACCTGTTGGAATATTTTTGTTTTTGCTTGTACGTTCAATTACTTTCCCTATTACTTGAATTACAAATTCACGCCCCAATTTCCCTGCGCTCGCGCATAAATCTGCGTTATCTTCTTGGTTAAATACTAATTGTGTTAAACCATATCGGTCACGCAAATCAACAAAGGTCATTCCTCCCAACTCACGTGTTCGCTGCACCCAGCCTGCCAATGTTACTTCTGTTCCAATATGTGATGGGCGCAATTCGCCACAAGTGTGAGATCTATACATTTAATTCATTTTGTTAACGAACAAAGATAAGTAGAACGAACAAGCTAAAATCAGATAGTTATTATTTTTTAAACAGAATTTCGAATTTATTCAATTCACAACCACAGTGTTTTCACTTGTTCGAATCTTTGTTCAAAATGGTATTTATGTAATCTATCGAAAGTGGTTTCGATATAAAATCCTTCACAATCGGATAATGCTTTGCCTTTTCTATATCTCTAGGATCTACAGAAGATGAGAGCATGACAACTTGTGAATTGCGAAGAAATTCAATTAATTGATCTGAAAGTTTATCTAGGAATTGAAATCCATTCATCATTGGCATATTGATATCTAAAAAAATAAAATCTGGCGGATTATTACCCTCAGCAAGTTGTTTATTCAGGAAATCAAGTGCTTCGTAACTTTGTTTAGAGATATCAATATGACAATCCTTGTCTACCCGCCTAATTATAGCCGGATGAATCATTGTAATAACTTCATCATCATCAATTAGAAGATAGCGATTCATTTTTATTGATTTTCGGCAAAGTTAATTTAATTACAGTTCCTTCACCAAATTCTGACACAAGAATCATTTTCCCATTCAACTTTGAAATTATATCCTTGCAAATATATAATCCCAAGCCAGTACCAGCAGAAGTGGTTGAAGCTCTGTAGAACATATCAAACACTTTTTCTTGATTTTCTTCTGTTATACCTTCACCGTTATCACTGATGGTAATGAAAAAATGTTCTGAATCACTTTGCAATTTAACTTCGACGTAAGAGACTTCATTTGACTGTCTTCGATATTTGATTCCATTCGAAATCAAATTCTTCATGAGTATGTCCATTCGAGGTTTATCCATCTGAACCATTTCTGGACATTCTAGCAATAACCTTAATTCCACATTCTCATCCGTAATATATGCTAGATCCCCAAAAATATTGTTGATTAACTCTTTAAAGTTAAATTCAGTTATAATGTTCTGAAGTCGCGCATTACGCGAATAATCCAAAATCTCTAGAACTGTGGTATCGAGTCGGTCAACGCTTTTCGCAATTAATGATAAGTACATCAATCTTTCCTCCTCATTCTCACTTGTATTGATTAGAGAGAGAATTCCTTTTATTGATAGCAATGGTGATCTAAGATCGTGTGAAACACTATACACAAATTGATCTAATTCACCATTAATTTTTATGAGTTCTTCATTTTTTTCAAGCAATCTCTGTTCGGCATGATGGGCTTCTGTTATATCAACCGTAGTACCGAGAATACGAATTACACGATTGTTTTCATCTTTTTCAGCAATTGCCAAGCTCCGAACAAAACACACCTTATTGTCCTTTTTCTTCAGTATTATTCGATATTCGCTGTTGACCATTGAGGTCTTTCCTGCCACCAAATCTTGAAATTCATTATTCAAATTTACATAATCATCCGGATGAACAGAATCTGACCAAAAAGCGTGTAGATCTTCATCTAAATCGTTTGTTAGGCCGTATAAATCCATCAATACTTCGTTCCAAACGGTCTTTTGATTGATAATATCGTTTTCCCAAATACCAATATTTGCGCCTTGAGTGATTAGTTCAAATCTCGAATTAATGTTTTCAAGTTGCTTTTTGTAGCGAAATTCTTCAGAAATATCTTTTTGTATTGCAATAAAATTTAGAAGGTCATTCTCTTCATTGAAAATAGGTGTTATTTCCAGTTGTATATAGTATAAGCCACCTGTTTTATTCGTGTTCTGAATGATTACTTCAACAGCCTTTTTTTGTGCTAATGCATACGATAATTCCTTTTTTGCATTCTCACTCAAAGGATCATCTGTCTGCAAAAAGTCTTTGGGTTTTCTTCCTTTTACTTCTTCCAAAGTATAACCTGTGGTTTCTACAAAAGAATTATTCACCCATTCTATTTTACCATACTTATCGGAAATTATTACCCCACTTTTGGTTCTTGTAGCTATCAAAGAGAGCTTTTTGAGTTCTAATTCTGACTTGGAAATTAATTCAAGTTGCACCTTGTTCTTTTTAACAGCCAGCATATTGGAAAGATACGCCTCAATTTGTTGAACAAACACTGTAAAAAGGGTTAAGCTTCGACTATCGAAAGCTTTGTAATTAGCGGCTTTTTTTCTTCCAATTCCACATGCGATAACCAATTCACCAAACAATCCGATGTTCAATCGTTTCGAAATCAAACAGCTTGAGAAAAATGCTTCGGGCAAAAAATCAATGATTTCATTAGAATCGAACAACTTAATTTTACCCCCAAAAATATTGTGATCAATTAAAAAATCAAGTTCCTCGAGTACTTGATTTTCATTTTGACCTGCTCCCTCAACGCAAACATGTCGATTATTTGTAGCTATTAATTTGTGACCTTCTTCAAAGGGTTGAAATGTTACATATCCAATTTCTACTTCAAAAATATCGATAGCAGACTCAACAACCAACTTTAAGAATTGATTAATTTCCTTGCTTTTTAAGCCTTGAGAATTAAAGTCATTGAGCTTCTTGTAAAGAACAAGTTCTTGATCGAGTTTATCGCGCGCATTAATTAGTGCTTGTTCAATCGAAGAAAATCGAGTTACTCTCAGATGAAGATCCTGGTACCTTTTATAAAGTTCCTCATAACTCAAATGTTCTTCCATTTACAATAAAAGATTAGCGATAAATAACGTACAATGCTGTAGTATAATTATGGTATTCGTTTTCACCACCCAATCGAGCGAACTCTCCAAATCCATACATTCCTAACCAAGGTGGACATTCTCCATTTACATAAAAAGGGAACTGCATTTTACCAACCAATTCTTCCTTGATAATTCTGTTAAATAGGAATCTTCCTCTTGCCAAGCAATCGGCGTGAAAAACAGCAACGGTATCACTTCCTTTCATTCGATCTTTAATGTCTTGAACCATTCTATCCATTTCACTAAAGATTAATTCTTCATCACGTGTTGTAAGCCAAAGTTCAGTGCCTTCTGTGATAGTTGTAGCATAGTGCATATCATCTCCCTCGTGCTTAGTTACAACACGCAACAAGTGTTCATTGCCATATTCTTTAGCAAGTTGAGCATTTAATTTTTCACCCAATGCTCAACTTGCTAAA
>JBIIKG010000253.1:0-3646 GCA_044233275.1 Crocinitomicaceae bacterium
CATTTGGCACTCGATTCTGTGCTTCGCATTGAAAAAGAGTTAACTGCAGAATTTCCATCTGATAAAAAATACAGTTACGAACAACGCGGAAATACTACAATTTCTGTCTACAGTTACGATTTTTCACAAGAATACCACAAACGCATGAATGGTATGGTTGAAAGAAGAATGCGCGCTGCAATTATTGCAGTTGGATCCGTTTGGTATACGGCATGGGTAGATGCTGGTCAACCCGATTTAAGCGCACTACAAAACGTTCAACCCTCTGCTGAACTCTTGGAAGAAATGCGCCAATTGGAGGAACATTTTCACAATGACAAACACAAGGGAAGAATTTGTGACTAAATTTTAGTGGTAATTGGCGTTTATTTCGCAAACCATTCCTATATTTTTTTTTACCAACTATCCTCGATGAATAATTATTAATCATTTTATTGAGGCTTGCTTTTGACGAGGAGCGTATATTTATAAAACCAAATATTAAAGAATGATTGAAGTTTCCAACCTAACAAAAGAGTTCGAATTAACGCGTCAGCAGCGCAAAGAACTCAATACCACGAATAAAATTGCGCTCGCAGTAGATAATATCAGTTTTAAATGTGAACCTGGTCGCGTTTTCTCATTGTTAGGACCAAATGGAGCAGGAAAGACTTCTACCCTAAGAATGCTTTCAACCATCTTTAAACCAACTTCAGGATCTATTAATATTGCGGGAATTGATGCTGTTAAAAATCCACAAGAAGCGAGGGGTAAAATTGGTTTTTTAACAGGTTCTACGGGACTTTACGCCCGTTTAACACCCGATGAAGTGATTGATTATTTTGCGGCATTGTACAGTGTACCAAAAAATTTATTGGAAGAGCGAAAAGAGCGACTTTTCAATTTATTGGACATGCAAGAATTCAGAGGAAAACGTATTGGGAAATTAAGTACTGGGATGAAACAAAAAGTTTCTATTTGTAGAACAATGATTCATGATCCAGAAGTTGTCGTTTTCGATGAACCAACAAGTGGATTGGATGTCATAACTGCTGAAAATATAATTACACTCATTCGCGATTGTAAAACGCAAGGTAAGACGGTTATTTTCTCAAGTCATATTATGAGTGAAGTAGATTTGTTGTGTGATGATTTAGCAATTATTCACAAGGGAAAAATGCTATATGAGGGAACAATGAATGACTTCCGTTCCAATATGCAAACAGACAATCTAACTTCTGAATTCATTCGAATTATTCACGCATCTCAAAACGCAGCGCTATGATATTTACTATTTTCAAAAAAGAGTTAAAAGATACACTGAGAGATAGACGCACGTTGATGATGATGTTGGTAATTCCAATTCTAATCTTTCCAATTATCATGAATTTATTCGCTTCTGTGTCAAAAAGTTTTCAGGAAGAAGCGGCCAACAAAAAAATCAAAATTGGAATTGTTGGAACAGAAAACAACTTCTTGCAACTAGAATTGAATGCAATTCCAAAAGAATTAGGTGATAAAGAAATCATTCTCTACAAAGACACACTAAGTTTAATCAATGACTTAAAAAAAGACAGCCTTCAACTTGGAGCATATGTTTCTAGTGAGTTCAATCAATTAATGGATTCAATGCATCCTGCCCCTTTGACTTTTTTCTTTAATGCAACAAATATGGGTATGCAAGAACGCGCTGAAGCGTACATGGCTGTTATTGACGCAAAGGCAAAATCAAAGCGTTTTGTAAAATTAGGAATTGAGGAAGCTCGCACTCAACCAATTACTACTGAGTATCGCAACATAGCTTCTGATAAGGAAATGATTGGAAAACTAGCTGGTGGAATTTTACCATACATCTTTATTGCTTTTGGGTTTATTGGATGCATGTATCCAGCAATTGATTTGTTTACCGGTGAAAAAGAAAGAGGTACCATTGAGACATTGCTTACAACTCCTGTTGCTCGTTGGCAAATCCTATTCGGTAAAATGGGCGTTGTAGTCCTTTCGGGACTAACCGCTGCAACGTGCGCATTATTAGGACTGTTCTTCTCCATTGAATTTATTGATTCAGAAGGTAACGCTGAAATTTTGAAAATTGTGCATAGTATCCTAAATCCAACCTTTATAGTTTTATTGTATAGCTTACTAATTCCTCTTACCGTGTTTTTTGCAGGTTTGATGATTCCCATAGCCGTCAATGCTAAAAGCTTTAAAGAAGCACAAAGTATTATTACTCCTTTGAACATTGTTATGGTATTGCCTGCAATGGTTGGCTTCTTTCCTGGAATTGAATTGAATTTTGTAACGGCATGTATTCCTGTTGTCAATATTGTATTAGCAACAAAAGAGCTTATTGCGGGTTCATTGGACATTGGCTTGGTTGCACTTAGTTTTTCTGTAATGATGAGTTTAGCTATTTTATCGGTTATTTTTTCTTATAAACGATTTGATAATGAGACAAATATTATCAATTGAAAATCAAATAGCATGCAGGTCTAGTGACAAAAAAACTTATTTTTACAGTATTAAATTTTCTTGATTTTAAATACGCATATGTACGGTTTAGTAAATAAAGCAATAAAAGATTTGGTTGTAAGCAACCATGGAGTTGAAAAATGGATTGAAATATGCAAACTATCCGATTTTCCAGAAGGAGATTTTGTAGGAATGAATTCATATCCCGATAAACTCACTTATGATTTAGTTAAAAATGCTTCACGTGTATTAAAAGCTGATTCCGATAAAATTCTTGAAGCATTTGGAGAATATTGGATTCTTTATACAGCGGATGAAGGTTACGGAGATTTAATGAATATGACAGGTAATTCATTTCCTGAATTTCTTGATAATTTGGATATGCTGCATTTTCGAATTAATAACATTATGCCTGATTTAAAAGCTCCTCAATTTACAACAAGGAATTCACAGGAAAAGTCGATTGAATTGGAATACCGATCTGAAAGAAATGGTTTTGTTCCAATGCTTTATGGTTTAATTAAAGGGTTGGGTAAACGCTTTGATTTGAATGTTTCTACTGAACAGATTCAGGAAAAGAATGATACGAATGATTGCCATGTATTCAAAATAACCTGGGATTAATAGGATGCATGAATTAATGGAAAAGGAAGAAAAGCGCATTGAAGTATTAAAAAGTTATGCAATTTTGGATTCAGGTTCTGAAAATGAGTTTGATGAAATCACGGCGCTAGCTGCCGAGATTGCAGATGCACCAATTGCTATCATTAGTTTCATCGATGAAAAAAGACAATGGGTTAAATCCAGTTTTGGAATTAAAATTTCTGAAATCCCAAGAGAAAACTCATTTTGTTCAATTACTATAAATTCTATTGAGAAACCGCTAATTATTAACGATGCGCTTACTGATCCGCGTTTTATTAAAACACCCTATAAGTTAAACAATGAGTTAGTAGCTTTTTACATTGGAATCCCACTTTTAGACAGTAATAAGATTGCGCTTGGTACTCTCTCAATTGTTGACTTTAAATCAAGAGAAATTTCCTCGAAGGATATAAAATCATTGCAAACAATTGCCAAAGGAGTATTGAGGTTATTAGAATTGAGAAAGACGCAAGAAAACTCCATTCTCGAGCTAGAAAAAATCAACAAAGCACTGGAAATCAATAATCCCTTTTACTTAATTCTAAACTCA
>JBIIKG010000254.1:0-3631 GCA_044233275.1 Crocinitomicaceae bacterium
AGTGATTGGTTTTTTGGCTGGTTTAGCTAACCTTGTTTTGTTTATCATTTTTTGGGTTAAAACGGCTGAATACAAGAATGAATTAATGAAAACAAAAAGATCTTCAGATGGTTTGAGTGCTAGTTCTGAATTGTTAGATTAATTGTTTTAATAGAATTGTTTTCATCGAGTATTAATTTTTAAACCGAAACAATGGAAAATTTAGATGAAGTAAATGTACAGTCTAAGGCTAGACCAACATTTTTAACCGTATTGTGTATTTTGACTTTTGTTGGGGCTGGTATTGGTTTTTTGGGTGCTGTTTACGGCTTGGCGACAATCCAATCAACTATCGCTCAATTAGAACAATCAAGTAATTCATTAAGTGAGTTGGGCACATCTTTTGGTGATGGTTTTAATGATATAATCGCATCCCAAATCGAGGTAACAAAGAAATACGGACTAATCTCTGCTATATTAAATACTGTTGGAAATGGCCTTTGTTTGTTGGGTGCATTTTGGATGTGGTCACTCAGAAAGAACGGTTTTTATGTTTATATCATTGGTCAAATTCTTCCATTAATCGCATCGTTCGGTTTAATGGGCGGAATGGATTTAGGTATGTTCGCAGGTCTTGCTGTTGGTGCAATGATTATTGGTGCAATGATTCCTGTTGCTTTTATTATAATGTACGGACTGAACTTGAAGCACATGAAATAATTAAGTTTTCGTCTGCTGAATCATGAAAAATTATCAAATCCTCCTTCTGGAGGATTTTTTATTTCTGCTATATTTGGTGCATGGAAAATTTAGATGAGCAGCTGGGTTTAAATCAAATCTCCAACGAACGGCATCAAATAAAAAACAAAGAAGGACGACCGACCTTCTTAACCGTGCTATGTATTTTGTCTTTCATCGGCAATGCCTTAGGATTGCTTCAAGGCGCTATGGGTTTGTTGATGGTCGGTGTTTGGAGCCAAATGTTTAAGGCATTGAGTAAAAGCAGCAAAGGAATGGGGCAGGCTCAAGCTGAAGTTGAAAATGTATTTAATTCCATCACATGGTTTTCAATGATATTCATAGTTGCGAGTATCTTGTGTTTGATTGGCGCTTTACTTATGTGGAAATTAAAGAAGTCAGGTTTTATTCTTTATATCCTAGGACAATGTCTGCCTGTTTTAGGAACATTGTTCTTATTTATATTTATGTTTTCAGACCAGCAGTAGGATTTGGAGTGATGATTTCAATATTTTCTGCTATCTTTCCAATCGCTTTTGTGATCATGTATGGTCTCAATCTTAAATATCTTAAATATCTTAAATATCTTAAATATCTTAAATATCTTAAATAACTATTATGGAAACAAATGATTTATTAGACCCAACAGTCAATCAGTCAAACAACAATTTTGGAAATGGTCAAGTTCCCAATGCAACAGCTGTGCTTGTATTAGGAATAATCTCAATAGTGGGTTGTATATTTTACGGAATACCTGGACTTATTTGTGGAATTATCGCGATCGTTTTACACAAGAAGGATAAAGCAGTTTATTTATCAAATCCAGCTATGTATGAAGCATCATTCAAGAATTCAAAGGCAGGAAATGTCTGTGCAATTATTGGACTGTCTTTATCAATACTATTCCTTGTGATATTGATATTTTATGTTTTTGCGATTTTCACTGCTTTTTCGATGATAGGAAGATGATTTCGTGCAGTTGGAAAGCCACGTTTGGAATTGAATGTTTCATGTGCGGATTACAACGTTCTTTTTTATTGCTATTAAAAGGGGAGTGGTATGAAAGCTTCATACTTTTCCCCGCTTTAATTCCTTTGATTTTAACCTTTGCTTTAGTCGCTTTGCATCTTTATTTCAACTGGAAAAATGGCGCTAAATGGATTACAATTCTTTTCTCTTTGAGTGCACTATTAATTGTTATTTCATATTCTTTCAAGATCCCTATTCTTTTTGCAGAGCAACACCTGCATTAAATCCTCCTTTTTTCGTATTTTCGTTGCATTAAAATTAAAAGCATGTCAGACGATAAAAAGGTTATTTTTTCCATGGTTGGTGTTTCAAAATCAACTCCTCAAGGAAAACAAATTATTAAAAATATTTATTTATCATTCTACTACGGTGCTAAAATTGGCATCATAGGTTTGAATGGTTCAGGAAAATCTACCGTAATGAAAATCATTGCTGGATTGGATAAGTCATTTCAGGGTGAAGTTGTTTTTTCTCCTGGATATACTGTTGGTTACTTATCACAAGAGCCTGAATTTGAAATGAATAAAACTGTTCGCGACATTGTATTAGAAGGTGCACAAGAAACAGTAGACGTGTTGAAAGAATACGAAGAAATCAACAATTTATTCATGGATGAGGAGATCTTAAACGATCCAGATAAAATGGACAAGTTGATTGCTCGACAAAGTGTTGTTTCAGATAAAATCGATGCGCTAGATGCATGGGAATTGGATTCAAAAATTGAACGTGCGATGGATGCATTGCGCTGTCCGCCAGATGATCAATTGATTTCAACACTTTCAGGAGGTGAAAAACGTCGAGTTGCTCTTTGTCGTTTACTGTTGCAAAATCCAGACATTTTATTACTCGATGAGCCTACGAATCACTTGGATGCTGAATCGATTGAATGGTTGGAGCAACATTTACAACAATACAAAGGAACTGTTATTGCTGTAACCCACGATAGATATTTCCTGGATAACGTTGCTGGATGGATCTTAGAATTGGATAGAGGTGAAGGGATTCCTTGGAAAGGGAACTATACATCTTGGTTGGAGCAAAAGGGAAATCGTTTAAAAGAAGAAGAGAAATCTGAATCGAAACGCCAAAAAATGCTTGCCCGAGAGTTGGAATGGGTACGTATGAATCCTAAAGGTCGTCACGCAAAGAATAAAGCACGTATTACGAACTACGATAAAATGTTATCAGAAGATGTTGCTTCAAAAGAAGCGATGTTGGAAATGCCAATTCCAAATGGACCTCGATTGGGGAATAATGTAATTGATGCAGTGCATGTTGGGAAATCATTTGGAGAGAAGTTGTTGTATGACGATTTAAATTTCAAGTTACCACCAGCCGGAATCGTTGGTATTATTGGACCAAATGGTGCTGGTAAAACAACCATTTTCAAAATGATTATGGATGAATTACAGTCAGATTCAGGTGAATTTACGGTTGGTGAAACGGTGAAAATTGGTTATGTTGATCAATCGCACGAGGACATTCATCCTGATAAAACAGTTTATGATGTCGTTTCAAACGGCTTAGAATTCGTCGAAGTTGGTAATCAGAAAATCAATTCACGTGCTTATTTGTCAAAGTTTAACTTTAACGGTGGAGATCAAAATAAGAAAGTAGGAATTTTATCGGGAGGGGAGAGAAATCGTTTGCACTTAGCAATGACGTTGAAGACAGAAGCAAACGTTCTATTACTAGATGAGCCAACGAATGATATTGATATTAACACCTTGCGTGCTTTAGAAGAAGGAATTCAAAATTTTGCCGGCTGCGCGGTTGTTATTAGTCACGACCGTTGGTTCTTGGATAGAATTTGTACGCATATCTTAGCATTTGAAGGAGATTCTCAAGTTTATTGGTTCGAAGGTTCTTATACAGAATATGAAGA
>JBIIKG010000077.1:0-11478 GCA_044233275.1 Crocinitomicaceae bacterium
CGATGGCAGCAACCTTATCTTCCACTTCTTTCGGCATACTTTCCGCTACTGGACAATTTGGTGATGTCAAAGTCATTTCGATGGTAACATTTTTATCTTCGTCAATTCGCACTTCATAAATCAACCCCAATTCAAACACATCCACCGGAATCTCAGGATCGTAGATCGTTTTCAACACCTCCACAACCGTATTCTCTAATTTTATAATTTCTTGTTCCATTTCTAATTTATTTCAAAGTCACTCCAACTCTCAGTTCTCTGCTCTCTGCTCTCTGCTCTCGGTTCTCAGCTCTCAGCTCTCAGTTCTCTGCTCTCGGTTCTCTGCTCTCTGCTCTCGGCTCTCAGCTCTCGGCTCTCGGCTCTCAGCTCTCGGCTCTCGGTTCTCAGCTCTCGGTTCTCAGCTCTCTAATCTCTATTCTCCACACTCCACTTCAACGCTGCCATTTTCAATTTATTCACCATACTCAATAAACCGTTTGCACGAGTAGGAGAGAGGTGTTCTTGTAAACCGATGTCATTTATGAAGTGTAAATCTGCAGTAGCAACATCCGCTGGTGCTTCATTGTTTAAAACACGAATCAACAAACCGATAATTCCTTTCGTAATAATTGCATCCGAATCAGCTGTAAACTGCATTTTGCCGTCAACAACCTCTGCATCTAACCACACGCGCGACTGACATCCAGGAATCAATCGATCTTCCGTTTTTTTCGTAGGATCAATCATTGGTAAGTCTTTGCCTAGTTCGATGATGTATTCGTATTTATTCATCCAATCATCATAGATGTCAAAATCCTCAATTATCTCTTGTTGTTTCTCCTCAATTGTCATACTGAAAAATTAATTTGGAATCCGTAGTTCGGAATTTTCAATTTGAAATCTGCAATTTTCAATTTGAAATCATTTAAGCATATTAATACTCTTCTCCACTGCCGCAATAAATGTATCTACCTCTTCGCGCGTATTATAAAACGCAAAAGATGCCCTAACTGTTCCAGGAATTCCGAAAAAGTCCATTAAGGGTTGTGTGCAATGGTGTCCTGTACGAACTGCGATTCCTTGTTTATCAAGTAAAGTTCCTATGTCAAACGGGTGAACGCCTTCCATAGAGAAAGAAACGACACTGGTTTTCTTTTTCGCTTCACCAATAATCGTCATATCTTCAAAAGTGTCCAACATATCTTGAGCGTAATCTGCTAATTCCTTTTCGTGTTTTTGAATCGCTACGATGTCTAAACCTGAAAGAAATTTAATCGCTTCGCCTAAGCAAATTCCACCAGCAATGTGGGGAGTACCTGCTTCAAATTTAAACGGAAGTTCATTATAAGTTGTGCGTTCAAATGTCACTTTTGAAATCATATCACCACCACCTTGGTAAGGAGGCATGCGATCCAAAAGCGTTTCTTTACCGTAAAGAACACCGATTCCTGTTGGACCAAAAACCTTATGTCCAGAGAATACAAAAAAGTCACAATCCATATCAATTACATCGATGGGCATGTGTTGAATACTTTGCGCACCATCCACTAAAATCTTTGCCCCAACAGCATGCACTTTTTGAGCTAATTCTTTTACTGGATTGATAGTTCCAAGCGTATTTGAAATGTGTGTAACAGCAACCAATTTGGTTTTAGAATTCAATAATTTATCAAATTCCTCGATGATCAACTCACCTTTTTTATTGATTGGTGCTACACGCAATGTTAAGTTTTTGCGCTGACACAGCATTTGCCAAGGAACAATGTTCGAATGGTGTTCCATCGCTGTTATGATAATTTCATCACCTGCCGAAAGCAACTCTCCGAATGAATTAGCAACTAAGTTAATTCCATCCGTTGTTCCTTTTGTGAAAATGACTTCTTCTGATTTTTTAGCATTCAGGTATTTTTGAATGATAATTCGAGCCGCTTCAAATTCAGTTGTCGCTTTTTGACTCATGAAATGTACACCTCTGTGGATGTTCGCATTGTCCTTAGAATAATAACGGTTAATTGCATCTAGCACTACCTGAGGCTTTTGCGAAGTTGCACCGTTATCAAAATAGATCAGGTTTTTACCGTAAACCAACTGACGGAGCGCCGGAAACTCGTTGCGAATTTCACGAACACTGAATGGCTTTTTTGTACCTTCTGTCATAATGGTACAAAGATACAAAAACCCTTATTTTGATTTGTTCTAAAGAAGAAAAAGATTTTAAATAGAATTATGAATTTAGAATTATGAGTTATGTCCGCTGTTGCGGAATGAATTATTGAGTTATGAAATCCGAAAGATTCAATGACCGAAGGGAATTAATTCCCAGCAGGTGTCTCTGTGCGCTAGCTTAATTCTAGGACAAGTTTTTGCCTCTATGTGTCCTATGTGTTAAAAAACAAATCACACACGCGTCAACAACATCAAAAACTCTTGATTCCCATCACCACCCAAAATCGGAGAAACAATATGGTCTTGATATACCAAGTTATTCACTTTTCCAGCAGCGGTAATTTTTTCAATGATTTCAGGATACAAACTTTTATTTTTCACTATACCACCTTTTGCAATATTTCCCTTACCAACCTCAAATTGCGGCTTCACAAGGGCAATAACAAAAGCACCAGGTTTCAAAAATGAATGAATAAATGGAAACACTTTCTCTAAGGAGATAAATGAAACATCGATAACACAGCCGTCAGAAAGTTCTTTGATGGTATTTGCAGTCAATTCGCGAACGTGGGTCTTTTCTAAATTCACCACACGCTCATCCGATTTAATTTTCTCGTGCAATTGGTCTTTGCCGACATCAACACAATAAACCCTCATCGCACCATTTTGTAAAAGTACTTCTGTAAATCCGCCTGTTGATGCACCAATATCTAAAAGTGTCTTCCCTGCAATTTCTGGTTTCCATTTTTCTATCGCCTCAATAAGCTTCAATGCACCTCTGGAAACCCATGGAATTTCTTCTTGAATAATTTCAATCTTACAATCGATTGGGAATTTCTTTCCCGTTTTATTGATCAACTTTCCGTCAACACGCACACCAACCTCACGAATCATTTGCTCGGCACGCACACGTGAACTCACCAAATTTCGTTGAATTAATATTTTATCCAATCGTTCTTCTTCCATACGGTAAAATTAGACAAATTGACTGTAGAATGATGAATTATAAATTATGAATTGAATTTGTAATTTGCAATTTTCAATCTGGATTTCATCATTCATCATTCATAACTCATAATTCTCAACTATCTTTGCAGTAAAATTTAGTCAATTGAGTATAGTTTACATCACACGTCGTGAGACTTTCAACGCAGCGCATAAGTTGTGGAGAGAAGATTGGTCAGAGGACAAGAACTGGGAAGTTTTTGGTAAATGCAGTAATAAGAACTGGCATGGACACAACTTTTCAATATATGTCACTGTTAAAGGTGTTCCGAGTGCAGACACAGGTTTCGTCATTAATTTGAAGGAATTGAGTACCTTGTTGAAAGAATTGGTAATTGAGCCTTTGGATCATAAGAATCTAAATTTAGATGTCCCATTTTTAAAAGGAATTTTGGCTTCGACAGAGAATATGGCGATTGAAATTTGGAAATTGATTGAAGAACCAATTGCACAGTCTGGCGGAGAATTAGTTAAAATCAAACTGATTGAAACGGAAAATAATTACGTTGAATACTTCGGTGGAAAGGAACCTTTTTGAGCGAAAGTTGTTTATTTAAAGTAAGAACAAGATGAAAGACGAAAAAATGTACAACGACGAAACAACAGCGAATCTCTCAGGTCACTACGAAGAAGTATTGAAGCAAATTGGCGAAGACCCAACCAGAGAAGGATTATTGAAGACACCAGAACGTATGGCGAAAGCGATGCAATTCTTAACGCATGGTTATGATATTAATCCAGATGACTTAATCAAACAAGCTATTTTTCATGAAGAATATTCTGAAATGGTAATAGTGAAAGACATTGATATTTATTCGATGTGCGAGCACCATATGTTACCTTTCTTCGGAAAAGCACACATTGCATACATTCCAAATGGTAAAATTGTTGGTTTAAGTAAAATTCCAAGAGTAGTGGATGCTTATTCGCGTCGTTTGCAGGTGCAAGAGCGGCTTACAATTGAAATCAGAGATTGTATTCAACGAACATTGGATCCAAAAGGAGTAGCTGTAGTAATCGAATGTTCACACATGTGTATGCAAATGCGTGGTGTGCAAAAGCAGAATTCAGTTACCACATCTAGTGCGTTTACAGGATTATTTATGAACAATGATTCTACAAGAAGAGAATTTGTTAATTTAGTGCAAGCAAAATTACATTGATATGAATAATATAATTGATCAACACGAAGGTATTTCGAAAGAAATGACCCGTGAGTTTTTTAGAAGCGTTTACGGTTACATGTTCTCTGCTTTGGGAATTTCTGGTATTATCGCCTATTTAGCAGGTACACCTGATTTCTTTGCGGAGTATTTCATGACCGAAGGTGGGATATCACCTTTGTTTTATGTGGTTGCCTTTGCTCCAGTTGGTTTAGGTTTATTAATTCAAATGGCATATCAACGCTTGTCATTAGGAGTTTTATTGGCGCTGTTTATGGTGTATTCAGCATTGATGGGCTTAAGTTTAGGAGTTATTTTCCTAGTTTATTCTGGTGCAGCCATCGCTTCAACTTTCTTCGTTACGGCTGGTGCTTTCGCTGGAATGGCCATCTTGGGTTACACGACAAAAGTGGATTTAACGAAGTTCGGTAGTTTGATGTATATGTTGTTCATCGGTATTTTTATCGCTGGAATAGTTAACATTTTCATGAAAAGTGATACCATGGGATTCGTCATCGCAGTGATTGGTGTATTTGTTTTTACTGGATTAACAGCTTACTACATGCAACAATTGAAAACGGTTGCTCAAGATGAAAATCTGTCAGGTTTGGATAGAAGCAAACTTTCTTTAATCGGTGGATTACAACTATACATTTTGTTCGTGAACCTTTTCCTTTCATTATTAAGATTGTTAGGATCGAGAGACTAATTAGCTCAATTAGAACTAGAAAGGGGATACAAATTGTGTCCCCTTTTTTTATTTTAAAAAATCATGTGACAGCTAGAAATAATTATTTACTTTTGAAAAAAAAAAGCCATGTCAGATAACTTCTTTGAAAGCTCAACAGCTGCAGTAGGAACGATTTACACAATTGTTGTGTTGGCAATTCTTACGTGCATCATGATCTGGGGTTAAGCTCAGAACGAAACAATAGTAAAGCTGTTCTTTGTAGAATGGCTTTTTTTATGCTTTTTTCTTACCTTTAAGTTCAAATGATAACAAATGCCATTTAACTCCATTTTTGCTTGGATGATGAAGAAAAGGATGCATCAAATTGATCTTTTTCGGAAATACCCTTTAGAGGTACAGGCGGAGTTATTTGAAAAAATGATCGCACTTTCCAAGGAAACGGAATGGGGATTTAAATACGATTACGCAAAAATCACAAGTTACAGCGATTTCCAACAACGAGTTCCACTGCAAGAATACCAGGACATTCAGCCATCTGTTGACCGTTTAATGAATGGAGAACAAAACATTCTTTGGTCAACGGACACAAAATGGTTTGCTAAATCTTCTGGTACCACATCGAGTCGAAGTAAACTCATCCCGGTAACACAAGAATCGCTTGCTGATTGCCATTACAAAGGAGGAAAAGATTTGTTAGCCATCTATTACGACAACTATCCGAATCGTAAATTATACAATGGAAAACACCTCATTATTGGTGGAAGTGCCCAAATCAATCACTTGAGTGCAGATTCATATTTTGGTGATTTATCGGCGATTATTGTGAAGAATTTGCCTTGGTGGGCTGAGATTAGGCGAACACCGTCCAAAGAAATCGCTTTGATGACGGAATGGGAATCGAAAATTGAAAAAATGGCCTTGAGCACCATCGAAGAAGATGTATATATTATTGCGGGTGTACCGAGTTGGACAATGGTTCTTGCCAATAAAATTTTAGAGATTACTGGTAAAAATAACTTGAAAGAGGTATGGCCGAATTTGGAATTATTCATGCATGGTGGTGTGAGTTTCGCACCATATCGTGAAGAATTCAAACGTCTGATTCCGGATCCAGAAATGCATTACGTTGAAACTTACAATGCTTCGGAAGGCTTCTTTGGGATTCAAGATCAGAAAAATTCTGATGAGCTTTTGCTGATGCTCGATTATGGCATTTTCTATGAGTTCATACCAATGGATTCATTTGATGGTACCAATTCAAAAACAGTGATTGATTTAAGTCAAGTTGAGACAAACGTAAATTATGCCTTGGTCATTTCCACGAATGGAGGATTATGGCGATACATTGTTGGCGATACGATTAAATTTACCTCAACAGCACCTTATCGATTTAGGATTTCTGGACGAACAAAAAGTTACATTAATACCTTTGGGGAAGAATTAATCGTTGATAATGCAGAAAAAGCGATTGCTTATGCCTGTACTAAAACAAACGCGCAGATTGCAGAATATACTGCGGCACCAATTTACATGACAAATGAAGAGCATGGCGGACATGAATGGTTGATTGAATTCGTCAATTTGCCTGAAAACATGGAACGTTTTGCTATTCTTTTAGATGAACATTTAAGAGAAATCAACTCTGATTATGATGCTAAACGTTACCACGATATGATTTTGAACAAACCAAGTATACGAATAGTACCACTCGGTACGTTTAGTAATTGGTTGAAATCAATGGGGAAACTGGGGGGACAAAACAAAGTGCCTCGTTTGTCAAACAACCGAACAATCATGGAACAGATCTTGCAAGTTGTGGATCTTCAAAAACAAACGATTTGAGATCTCAATTTATCATATTGCTTTTACTGACTTTTCATTCTTTTATGCAGTTTGCACAAAGTGATTCCTTGCACCAGAGCGCTTGGAAGGCATTGCATCAATGGGAAATCGATGAAGATGAAATTTGGACAACAGATGTCCTCGGAAATGTGTTGCTTACCAAAAAGAACCTTATCCAAAAATACGATTCAGCTGGTGTGTTAAAGTATTCACAAAGTATTCGTTCTTTTGGACGATTACAGGATATTCAAGCCGTTAATTCAATGAAGATTGTTGCCTTTTCAGAGGAACAACAAACCATCTGCTTGCTCGATAATACACTTACGCTAAGTGAAAATTGTTTAGAGTTGGCCGATTTTAATATAGGCAATGCATCCGTCTTTTCTGTTTCAAGTCAGCCCGACAAAATTTGGATGTTGGACCAGCTAAATTCACGCTTATTATTGTTGAGTTTAGGCAAAACAAATCAATTTCAAGAAATCAGTAACTTGAAAGGTATTTTAGCGCTTGATCATATCGATCAGCTCACAGAATACAATAATCGCTTGTATTTAATAGATCGCACAAAAGGTATTTATGAGTTTGATTTATATGGAACCTTGTTAAATGTTATCTCGGCGGAAGGTTTTACCAATGTTTTTTTCGCAAAGGAGAATGCTTTTTTATTAACAATTGATCAATTGAAGGTGATTAATCTGGAGAGTCTTAAAACAACCGAAATCCCTCTACCAGTAAAGGATGTGAAGCAGTTTCAAATCATAGAATCAACCTTTTATTTTCGCTCGCCCAACAAAATTTACAATTACTTGCTTTCTTTCCCGGAATAAGCCTTGCTGATTTCAGCATTTATTGTAAATTAGTCAGTCAAAATCTGAATGAATATGCATATCGCTGTCGCTGGAAATATAGGCTCTGGAAAAACAACGCTAACTAAGTTATTAGCAAAGCACTACAATTGGGAAACGCACTTCGAAGATGTAGAGCAAAATCCTTATTTGAATGATTTTTACGAAGACATGCAACGTTGGTCTTTTAACCTTCAAATTTATTACCTGAACAGTCGATTTACGCAGATTCAAGAAATTCGTGAAACAAAAAATACGGTTATTCAAGACCGTACGATTTACGAAGATGCTTTTATTTTTGCGCCCAATTTGCATTCAATGGGCTTGATGACAACAAGAGATTTTGAAAATTATTTCTCCTTGTTTAATTTGATGGATTCATTTGTTTCATCACCCGATTTGTTGATTTACTTGCGTGCAAGTGTCCCAACATTAGTGAATCAAATTCAGCAGCGTGGACGTCAATATGAAGAAAGTATTCGTTTGGATTACTTGAAGCGTTTGAATGAGCGTTACGAAGCGTGGATTTCAACTTATGATAAAGGTAAATTGTTGATTATTGATGTGGACAACAATCGTTTTCCGGAAAGTCAAGAAGATCTTGGTAAGATTATTAATTCAATTGACGCAGAAATCAACGGTTTATTTTAACTTCCCTCCGCCGCGGCGGAAGGGGGATAAAGGGGGAGGATACTTATTGCACTAAGATATTTTCCTCAAATTCCCAATTCTGAATTTCAAATCCTAAATCCCGAATCCCCGAATGATAGTCGTTACAGGAGCCGCTGGTTTTATTGGTAGTTGTTTGGTTAGTCGCTTAAATGAAGCTGGCTACAAAGACATAGTAGTTGTTGATGATTTTTCTAAAAAGGAAAAAAGCAGAAACCTTGAAGGCAAAATCATTTTGGCAAAAGTTGGAAGAAAGGACTTCATCAAATGGTTGAGCGATTTCGGAAAAGAAGTAGATTTCATTTACCACATCGGTGCACGAACAGATACAACGGAATTTGATAAATCGATTTTTGATGAACTGAATGTTAACTTTTCAATTGATGTTTGGAAGGCTTGCGTGAAATTCAATATTCCCTTGGTTTATGCAAGTTCAGCTGCCACTTATGGATTAGGAGAGTTTGGATACAAAGATGATCACGATACAATTTCACGCTTGAAGCCCTTGAATCCTTACGGAGATTCGAAAAACGATTTCGATAAGTGGGTTTTGAAGCAAAATGCTTTTCCACCGTTTTGGGCTGGTTTGAAATTCTTTAATGTTTACGGTCCAAATGAATATCACAAAGGCCGCATGGCGAGTGTTATCATGCACGCGTTCAACCAAATTAAGGAAACAGGTGGAATGAAATTATTTCGATCGCACAATTCAAATTACACCGATGGCGGACAGTTGCGCGATTTCGTTTATGTGAAGGATGTCGTGGAGGTTTGCCTATTTTTAATGGAAAAGACACCATCTTCGGGCATTTACAACTTGGGGTCAGGTGTTGCGCGTACTTTCTTAGATTTAGCTGAAAACACCTTCTTGAATTTAGGTAAAGAAGAAAACATCACTTTTGTAGATACACCAATCGATATTCGCGATAAATATCAATATTTCACCGAAGCAGATATGAGTAAACTCATTCAAGGTGGATACGATAAAAAGTTCCATAGCTTAGAAGAAGGTGTAAGCGATTACGTTACGAATTACCTTCGTCACAATGAGTATTATTGATTTTTAAGCCAAGAACTTAAAAGTTTCAAAGTTCAATTTTTATTTAATGTGGACGTATTTTTATGCGAAAAAAGCATGGTTACTTGCCTCTTTAAAATAAAAAAAAACGACAATTCTAGAAATTGTCGTTTAACTATTTCAACTCTTTTAATGAGTGTCACTCGAATCAGAAACTGCTGCAACGGTTACTGCAACACCATCAACTTTATTTATATGTGAGTCCTCCCCAAACAGACCATTCACGAAATCTGCCATCAAGGTTTCAGCATTATCTCCAATTGCAGTTGCTGTAATTGTCCAAGTTTTAGTGACTTGTTTTTTCTTTTGATTAAGTTTTGATATCATCTCAGCTTCATGTCTTTTCATGTCAGCCTCAGCTCTGTCATTTTTCCAATCTTCACTCATAACTTTATTTTGTAATAAATTATTAAATCTTTAATCCTTCTAAAGTTTGAAACTTGTTTCATTCTCTACAAAGTCAAATATACATATTTCAAATGGCTCACTATTTCTCCAACTTAAATTTATGAAAAAGCTTGACTGCAATCAATTCTACTCAACACAAATCAGCGTATCATACCACGGAGAATAACCAGCCCATGCTCCTAAGGCTCCACCTGTAATATTTGTAGGAATATTTGTAGGTGTGGCAAATGGATTGCCGGCTGAGTAAATTTGTACATATTTTTTTTCCATGAAACTAAAAGCATCTCTATCCATTTTTGAGAGTTTAATCACTACTGTATCTTGTTTTTTGTAAAATGCCTTAAATTCGTCGGGAAGATTTGGATCATCAAAACTCATCGGATTTTCGTAGGCAAAATCAAATGTTAATCCATTGAAAAAATCATCATCAAAGAAAGGATTAAATGTTTTTTTGAAAACTGGAGCCCCCAAATATTTCACTTCCCATCGATAGGCATCGTATTGAGTTCCATTGTCGGCTAATTTGGCCCAAGAGTAACCATAATCGGTTAAAGATCCTTCTGGTTTCCAATACGTTTCTACTAATGCTGTAGGCTGAACAATTTGTGTCGTTGAAGTATAAGTTTTTCCTTCGTACGTTACTGTTAAATCATACGTTTTTCCGACCTGACCAAACATCGCTGTATTGAAAGTGGTGTAGGCACATAAATGCAAATTAACCAACTCAGCCGCCGGAATTCCAAAAATTGCTGCAGCAATTTCTTCTGTACCTGCAGGTAAGTTATCGGTACAAAGTTCATCTAAAAGTATAGTAGTAGTTCCGTCACTAACCGTTACAGTAGCCCCTGATATAAATCCATCCAAATAGGCTTGTAAATTCGTTTCGGAATAAATATCATTCGTACTAGATAATAATACTATCGGTGGTTGACCCGTTTCAATAGATCCATCAATTACGAGTAAATCTTTATATCCAGGAATGTCAATTTCGACTTCTTTCGTGCAGGAAACAACGATGAGAAGCAAGAAAGTTAAAAAGAATAAATTCTTCATTTTATTTTAGTTAAAATTCAAAATTCCATGTAACACTTGGAATTATTGGGAATAATGTCACTTGTTTTACGGTGATTTTAAAGTCGCCACTCAAGAAATTGCCATCGTTATCTACATACAAGAAAAATGGATTCGCTCTGTTGTATACATTATATACTGAAAACGACCAGTTACTTCTGAAGCGTTTTTTTACTTCAATTTCTTCACCAGTAATTTTGTCTGTTTTTGTTTTATATGCTTTATCATACCATGTTGCAGATAAATCTAAACGATGGTAAGGTGCCATTCGGGTTGAGTTACGCTCACCATAATTGAATAGCAAACTTTGTTCTTGAACATACCATGAAGAAGGTAAGGTTAAGGTATTACCTGTCGCAAAAATAAATGAAGCACCGAAGGTCCAACGATCATTAAGTTTGTAACCAGCAACAACAGATAAGTCGTGGCGACGGTCATATTTAGCTGGATAAATTTTTCCTTCATTTAAATCTGGAAACTTCCGTTCTGTTTTTGACCAGGTGTAGCCAATCCAACCAGTTAGTTTTCCATAAGTTCGTTTAATAAATAATTCGATACCGT
>JBIIKG010000255.1:0-3614 GCA_044233275.1 Crocinitomicaceae bacterium
GGTGAATCTGTTCAACAAAAATACTTAGATCAATCAAAGCAAATCGATGCAAATTTGATTTTGCGAGCAATGAATGTCCTAAGTAAAGCTGATGTGAGTTATAAAGCATCAAAAAATCAGCGACTCCTAGTGGAAATGGCGCTTATGCAGCTTTGTTCTTTGCAACAGGAGCTTGAAAAAAAAAATGCCTAACTGATCCAGTTGACATCATTCCTTTCCCTGCACAAAATTTAAGAGACAAGGTTCCAACGGCACCAAGAGCGATTGCACCTGCTGTCAAACCGACTTATACTGACGAAAAACCGGAGCCTAAAGTTTTGACTGCTCCAACTGGACAGTTAAATACTTCAATGTTATCTATCAAAAAACTGATGGAAAAACAAGAAGAAAGTCAAACGCAAGGAACATATATTGGCAATCAACCAAAGGAAGATTACAATTTTGATCAAGTTAAAATGTTGTGGCGACGTTTTGCTTTTGAAATGAAAGAGCGTGGAATGGAGACTTTCTACAACGCAATGATTAAGCGTGAACCCATTCGCGAGGAAAATGACAAATTCAAAATGCTCTTGGACAATCAAATTCAGCATGATTATATCACTACGCATTTGCAAGATATGAATGCTTATTTCAGAAAGGAATTGAAAAATTACAATGTCCAAATTTCATTGGAAATCAACGATAAGCCAGAAGAAGAAACAAAGTACTTAACTGGTAAAGACAAGTTTCAGGCCTTAGCTAGAAAGAATCCAAATTTGCATACACTGAAGAATATGTTCAATTTAGACGTGGAATACTAACTGATTCGGAATTTGGGATTTTTACATAACAAAAAAAGAATCACCACAGAACAACTGAGCTCACTGAGGAAGATGAGAATGTCGTGTTTACGAAAGAAGATTTAATGAGGAAAAATTAAAATTCAATAATTGCTTTTTCTTTCTTTTAGTGGTTGGTAAGTTTCAAATCGTGCCCAATTCTCCATTTCTCCAGTTTTCGTTTTGTATATTTTATCCATGATAATATACTTACGAATTCCCTTATAATTCAAAGTAGAAACTGAGATTCTCCCATCAAAAAGGGATACCTCTGCAAATTCTTTCAGGCTATCTTTCTCAAGTTTCAAGAAAACTGTTGATGTCCCCCCATATACCAAAAATGCGTCTATGCAGTCAAGTGTCGAATTGTACCTCAAATTTGGATAATCATCGGAGTTTTTAATTCTTATAAGTTGTTTATTAATTGTATCAAAGATGAATAAGGTTCTTACTTCATTAGCTCCTCTAGCCGCTGTGGAAGTTTGAAAAGTTAAATCTAAAAATCCATCGTTATTGAAATCAGAAGTTTTTGCGTTAAGACTTGTTACCCCATCTTTTTCAAGTGTTTGCATTTGGGTTAATTTCCATTTTTTGAGTTCTCTTCTAAATAAACGAATTTCGACAAAGATGCTGTCGTCGCAGCGAATCTGTTTTAAAGTCACTCTAAAACTATCTTTAATACCAATCTTGTTTGTACTAAATTCTTCTTCTTTAATTACTCCAGAATTCAATCTGGGCATTTCTTTCGACAAAACTCTGTTCGGACTATTCGATTTATAAGGAACATATAATTCATTGTAAAATGGCCCTGACGACCATGTTTGAATGCAAAGTGTATCCTTTTTAATCCATTTCACCTCTGGCGATTTGGTGACGATACCATCTTTTTTGAAATTAATTACTTTTTTTCTTCCTTGATAATATATTTCAAAAATATGACCTTCTATATCATTTCCCTTTTGAATAACAGAAACAGGTCCGCCCTCTGTTAGGATATACGTTTCATTTTCAGTTGAAACAAAGTATGTGTTCAATCCATTTTCAGAAAACAACAATTCTTTCTTGACTAAAGGCTTGATCTTGTTTTTGTTAGATGAATCTTGACAACTGAAAATTAGACATAGAATTACACTAGCAACAATATTGATTTTCATACAAATATCAATAATTAGATAATTCTTGCACTTCATCACTTATTTTCAAGAATTCATGATCTAAAAAAGCACGAGCTCCAAAACCGCAATCCATGGAGTTATTCGCAACCAATTTTACAGCTTTATCCGTAAAAATCACTTTAATTTCACAACCATCTTCATTGCGATAAATGTATTCATCACCTTCTTTCACTGCAATGCCAATACCCGTTGCGAAATGGTAAGTTGGACCGCAAATCGCCTCAAAATTTATTTCGATTGATTCTTCGTCGATAATCTTAATTGATGCTTTTGCTCCATTATATCCAATTTCTAACTCTTCTGGCAACCAATAATCGTTTATGAAATACAAATGACTTTCATAGGTTCCTTCAATAGCACTCGATACTTCTTCAGTATAATCTTCCGGTAACTTTCTGCTTAAAAGTTTTTTATCACCTGATTTATAAGCAAGTTTTACATCCATCACCTTTTTGTTCTTCTTCCAATAACCAATCAAGCTATCCCCTACTTGTTCCAAGTAAAAATCACCAGTGACTTTATTCTGATATGATTCTTCGATATGTAAACAAGGTGAATAATACGTACCTGATAAATTCAAATAAGCTTCTTTACCATTGTATCTGTATTTCCCTTGAAATTTACCTGTTTGGAAATCATTTTTCACAATCGACATTTCGATTTTCAAGTTTCCTATTTCACCAAAGTATATCAATGGATTGTCCTTTTGTGCGTAGGAATTGAATATTGAAAGTATAAAAAGGATAATTAAGTTATGTCTAGTTCTCATAATATTTAAATCAAATTCCACCTGGCATTCCACGGAATCGTTTATTCTTATCATAAACACTATTTCCCTTGAGCCAAAATAGAATTACGAAAAAGAGTGCAAAAATTAACATTATTCCCAAAGAGAAAACCATCTTCTGATCGTGGTAATAAACAATTCCTGTATGAATAATTCCTATAATTAAGACTGTTGCATATGCAATTACTTTGATTTTACGGATTTCTTTTTTTACCCAACCTTCTTTTAAAGAGAAATCTGATTGACTCATTTTATTCCAATAAACCTTGAGTTTGAACCATTTAATCTTTGCAATCTTTTTAGCGTATTTATCTCCGATAACTGCAAGAAAAACAAGGTAAATGAATCCAAAAACAAACATGAAGATTTCAAGTGTATCCTTCTCCATTGTCATTATTTGCAGAACAAAAGTCATTACAGCTTAATTCTCAATTGAACTGTAATATCTGTTTTACGATTTCCTTTGATTTCTTCTGCTCCAGAACTAATCGTGGTTCTGTTATCATAAAGAAAAACACCGTATCGTACCCATAAATCACATTTACGCAAAAAAGAATAGCGAATCATTGCGTATGCTCGACTTCCTTGATAATAATAAGCTGGAACTGCAAAAACATAAAGTGCATTGTTTTCATACGAATAAATACGTGTGTCATAACTATCAGTGTCAAACAAGGCATAGCGTAAAGCCAAATCAAACGGTAGCTTTTTAGGTTTAAAAAGGATATCTTGAGTCAATATTAAACCTTGTTCTGGAGTATTACTTTTTCTGTTGATTGTCACGTACTCAATTCGACTTTTAATCGTGAAAAATTCAGAAATCGCATACGAAAG
>JBIIKG010000256.1:0-3609 GCA_044233275.1 Crocinitomicaceae bacterium
TTGGATTTTAGTCCAGTAGATCCCAATGGTAGGGCTTATGTTGACCAAGTTTATACTAAAGCATATTTACGCCATTTGATTCATTCAAAAGAAAATTTAGGAATTCAAATTGCCACAATACATAATCTTGCCTTTTATTTGTGGTTAGTGAAAGAAGCGCGCAAGCATATTTTGGCGGGTGATTTTACCCAATGGAAAGATCTTATGGTACCTAAATTGAAAAACCGATTGTAGTCAATGCTTACAATACTTGATCGATATATTCTACGGAAGTTTTTAACAACATTCTTTTTTATGTTGGGAATCATTATGCTACTCGCAATGGTTTTTGACTTATCAGAACGTTTGGGTGAATTTATTGATAATCAAGCTCCAATCTCTGGAATTATTTTTAACTACTATTTTAATTTTATTGTTTATTACGGCAATTTATTTTCACCGATGATCATTTTTGTTTCAGTGATTTGGTTTACAGCGAAAATGGCTCAAGATTCTGAAATAATTCCAATTTTAAATAGTGGTAGAACATTTAATCGCTTTTTGAGACCTTATATGATTGGTGCAACGATTTTGATGATTCTAGCTTTGATATTTAATCATTTTGTTATTCCTATATCAAATCAAAGTAGATTGGATTTTGAAGAACAATTTTACAGAGATGCCATGTATGTTCAGAATTATCACGCTGAGTATCCCGGAAACCAAATTGTTTATTTTTCAAGTTATTCTACTGAAGATGAAGTGATAAATGATTTTGTTTTAGAAAAATGGGGGAAAAACAATGAGTTGAGATACATGCTAAAGGCAAGAACGGCAAAGTGTAAGGAAGGAACCTTTGATTGGACCTTGACAGATTATTATGAGCGATATGTTGGATATCCAAATGACCTAGTTTTTGAAGGAAAAACAAAGGATACTACCTTCAACTTCAATTCTGAAGAAATGTCTCAAAGGGATAATATAGCTGAAACGATGACTTATTCTGAACTAACAAAATTTATCGAAAGAGAAAAGTTGAAAGGTTCAGGAACTGTTCCAATGTATGAAATAGAGTTATACAAAAGAACTTCTTTACCATTTGCTACTTATGTGTTAACAATAATTGGTGTTTCTGTTTCGAGTCGAAAGAGAAGAGGTGGCGTTGGGATTAATATTGCCATCGGCTTAGGTATTATTTTTATTTACATATTCGCAATGCAGGTCACAACGGTGGCGGCTTTAAAGATAGGACTTTCACCACAAATTGCGGTGTGGGTACCCAATGTAATTTTTGGATTTATTGCCTACATAATGTATCGGTTTGCTCAAAAATGATGAGATTTTTTTTCATTTTACTATGTTTTTGCTGTAATTTTCAATTGAATTCACAAGTTGTAAATATTGAAAATCGTCGGATTTATGATGACACAAGTGGATTTAGTGGATCAATTGATGCAGCATTTTCTGCAGTGCAAAATAAGAACCTTTTATTGAGTGGTTCTTTTCGTCCAAGGGTTCAATACAAATCCAAAAAACACTATTTTTTGTTTCTAACTGATTGGATGTATACGAAAGGAGAGAATCAAGTGTATGCTAATTCAGGAATGATTCATTTTCGATATGCATATCGCTTGAAGTCCTTTAAGGATCCGCTTAAAAAAAGTCCCTGGAAATGGGAAAGTTATGCTCAAATGCAATATAATCAACTCCTTGACCAACGCTTAAGAGCTCTTGCTGGTACTGGTTTGCGTGTAAAAGTATTGGATAAAAGTGGCTATAGAATTTTTGTCGGTACTTCTACCTTTTTCGAGTACGAAGATATTCAGTCATCTGAAATTACGCATCGAGATTATCGTTGGAGTAATTATTTGTCCTGGTATTTCAATCCTAAACCTGGTTTTTCCTTCACGACTGTTACTTATTTTCAGCCCTTATGGAAGGATTTAAACGACTTTCGTTTCATGGGCCAATACACATTGAATTTTAATGTTTTCAAACGAACGGATTTTCGTTTTGAATTCAATACTTTTTATGATTCGAATCCCCCAATTGAAATTAGGAATTGGATTTTTAACACCTCTATTGGTGTGAGAATAAGATTAGGAGAATAAAAAAAGCCACCAAAATTGGTGGCTTTATAATATATGAGTTTCTTACTGTTGTCTTACAACTGAGGCAGGAATAGGTGCTGGTTGTTTTGCTGGCGCAGCATCAAAACGGATATCGTTACCATCCCACCAAATAGGTTGTCCATTGACTGGATTTGCATCATTATGCATAACACCATTCATTTTTTGATCAAAATCATTTGCAATGATTTCTGAAGAGTGTTCTACTGTTTCATAATCTTTGCGAGTTCCTATAGCTATCCAATTGAATTGAACAGAAGAATTTCCATTGTTGTTCTCACGAACAGTGAAACCGTTTTCATCGTAAGATTCAATAAAAAGACCATTAGAATTTCCCATTGGGCTAATTGTTATGGTTAGCTCATTTGGATTTGTTGAAATAGTATTTTTAAACTCTGGAGTGAAGGCAATATACATTGTACCATTAGAAAGTGTAGATTTTCCGCGGTCACTGATTTCAATTTTCATTGCAGAAGTACCGTAAACTGGTTGTCTATCACCTGATGTTTCAATTAACTGCACTAACGGTTCGTTCATGTATGTGGTCCCATCTACATACAAACCATAACGATCACCCGATAACATTGTACCGTAAACAAGTCCTTTAACCCATCCACCCATGAATCCACCATAGATTCCTAAACCGATATGCGTATTTTGTTCCAAAGCAATCGTTGAAGAACTAGAAGTTAGTTTTCCTCCAGCAGCACCATTAACATATGCTTGGCCAAAACCATACACAGAATAATCAACTAAATTTGATGCATAATAACCTAAGCTACCAATGAAACCATAATCATAACCCAAAACTCCACCTGATCTTGTTGTGGTTCCACCTGAACCATATACGCCAAATTTATAAGTACCTACTGCTGTAGCTATTCCAGTAACTCCTGTTGCAGCATTTTGAAAACCAGTACCTGCAGTACCTGTTAAATATATTCCACGCACACCAGCACCAGTTGCACTGGTTCCATTATATTCTCCTTGAACCCCAGCAAAATTAGTTGTGCCGGCAGTTACTTGTCCGTAAACACCTGATCCATTAAATGCAGAGTAACCGTTTACAGCCCATGGAAAAGTTACATTACCTACACCATTCATAAGGTCACCAACCAATGCCGTAGCTGTTGATCCAATAAAAAATTCTCCTTGATTACTTAAACGTCCTCTTACAATATTATTTGAAACAAGATCCATATGTTGATTAGTGGATGTTCCTAAAAATCCAGTTGCTGTTAGTGCATTTGTACCTGCTGCATTTGGAGAAGCAATCCAAAATTGGCCTACCGTTGATACAGGAGCGCCTGATCCAGCTGTTGCATTAATTGTCACAGTTCCTGAAGGATTAACAGTCGGAGTCGTTAAAGTCCAAGTTGGTCCCGCCGGTCCTGTTGCACCTATCGGTCCTGCTGGTCCCGCCGGCCCTGCTGCACCATTCAAACCATCAATTCCGTTTGCACCTGCTGATCCTGTTGCACCTATCGGTCCTGCTGGTCCC
>JBIIKG010000257.1:0-3604 GCA_044233275.1 Crocinitomicaceae bacterium
ATCAATGGATAGATTGTGCTAATTCTAATAGTCCTGTAGCTGGCGAAACAAATCAATCATATGCGACAGACCAATTAACTGGATCATATGCCGTAATCGTAACTATTGGAGCATGTTCGGATACTTCAACTTGCTTTTTGGTAGATCAATCTGGAATTGCTGACCTCGCGAACGCCTTTATAAATGTTCAACCCAATCCATTTACGGATATAGTAAATGTGAATTGGACTGGAATTGAAATTGAAAACATCGAATTGACAGATGCCGCTGGTAAACTTATTTACAAAGAATCGATTAATAGTGAAAATCAGTCAAGTATTCAAACAGCAGGAATGAGTAAAGGTGTTTATTTCATTCGATTGATTGGTACAAATGGAACACTTGTTCGACAACTTATTAAACAATAACGTAAAGTGGCTGCATGAAAGTGTAGCCTTTTTCATACTATGAAATTCATTTTTCTTTTTGCATTTTTTGCACTTACTAATTTAGTTTGGTCACAGAAATCGTTCACCTATTATTTAATGGGGCGACCTATGTCCATTGAGCGGAATAATGCTTTAATCACGGTTGGATTAGAAAATAAAATCAATTTCACATTTGCTGGAAATGATGTGATTGAATTAAAAGGAATTGAATATTTTGTCAATTACAACGATTCAATTTCTAAAGTAATAGCAGCAACTAAATTAGGTGAAGACTGGTTGAATGGCATTTATACCAAAACAGATCAAGAAGAAATACGTCAAAATGCTGTTCGAGAGCTTGCCCGAAAAAACAAGTATTTCGAGACAAAGGGTCAAGAATTGTTTCAAGCAATCATTTTACTTAAAAAAAGGGAAGGGAAAAAAACTGATCCTGATGCAAGGGGATACAAGGTCTATGTTGTTGGACAATTAAAGAATGATGAAACAAGAAAATTTAATACGCATCTGATTTTCAGGTACAACAAGAAAAAAAACAAAATGATTATTAAGTCACATAAAGTTGGACCTTTGCCATTTAGCTTGCCTCAAAACGGACTCGTTTGAATCGAATCACTCTCTGTTTTAATTAATTCGCTAAATTTGCCCAAGAAGCATGGAAGATTCTAAGAAAATAGCCGTTATTGGTGGTGGAAGTTGGGCAACTGCACTCGTGAAAATTTTGTGCAATAACCTCAATTCTGTCAATTGGTGGATGCGTAATGAAGGAGCAGTTGGTCATATTTTGAAGTACCGACACAATCCAAATTACCTACAATCTGTTGAATTCGATTTAAATAAAATCAATGTAAGCACTGACTTAGAAGAAATAATTCGCCCTGCAGATATTGTAATCATTGCAACTCCTTCAGCCTTTTTAACGAAAATCTTCGAGAATTTCCCTAAAGATGCAATGAAAGGAAAGATAGTCTATTCTGCTGTAAAAGGAATTATTCCCGAATTCAATGCGATACCAGCGCGTTTCATTCATAAAACTTTTGATGTTCCCTATAATCACATTGGAATTATTTGTGGACCCTGTCACGCCGAAGAAGTTGCCTTAGAGCGTTTATCTTACTTGACTATTGCCTCACAAAATGAAGAAATGGCCGATGAAATGGCTGAATTATTAGCTTGTCGTTACATTAAAACAACCGTTTCTGACGATTTATTTGGAACAGAATTGTCTGCAGTTCTTAAAAATGTTTACGCTGTAGCATCTGGAATTTGTTCAGGACTTGGATATGGTGACAATTTTCAAGCGGTATTGATTTCCAATGCCATTCAAGAAATTGAAAATTTCATTGACGAAGTAAGTCCGATTCACCGTGACGTTAAATCAAGTGCTTATTTAGGTGATTTATTGGTAACTGCCTATTCTCAATTTTCTCGAAATAGAAGTTTTGGATTCATGATTGGAAAAGGATATTCTGTTAAAACCGCTCAACTTGAGATGGACATGATTGCAGAAGGATATTATGCTGTAAAATGCGTTATGGAGATCAATAAAAAATTCCAAGTAGAAATGCCAATCGTTGAAGCAGTTTACCGTATTCTATATGAACGTATTTCTCCGGTAATTGAAATGCGCATTCTGACGGACAAATTAACTTAGTATTTCCTTCCAAAGACTTTTCTACGAAGATCTTAACTTTACTATTATTGTTATTTTTGCGCAAAAATCAATTTCATGAAAGTTTTCAAATTTGGTGGTGCCTCTGTAAAAGATGCCAATGCAGTTAGAAATGTTTCAGACATTCTAAATCTATTTTCAGGAGAAAAAATTACGGTTATTGTTTCCGCGATGGGCAAAACCACCAATAAACTAGAAGAAATTGTCAAGGCCTATTCAAAGAACGAACCCAAAATATTCAAAGCATTAGTTGACGATATTTATGAGTTTCACATGAATATCATGGGTGAATTGTTTTTGGAGCGCCATTATACCTTGTACAATGATATTGAGGATATATTCGAAAAACTAACAGCCCGATTCAATCAACCCTTCCCAGATAATTATAGTTTTGAGTACGATCAAATCGTTTCACTAGGAGAGGTTATTTCTTCTAAAATAGTAGCAAGCTTTTTATTCGAAAAAGGTCACTCAGCAACATGGGCAGATGCAAGGAAGTTAGTGCGTACAAACAACTTATACCAAGAAGGAAATGTTGATTGGACAAAAACCGAAGAATTAATTGAAACTCGTTTCCTAACCGTTTTCAAGTCATTTGACATCCAAGTAACACAAGGATTTGTTGGCCACACTCCAGAAGGATTTACAACAACCTTGGGAAGAGAAGGATCAGATTATACGGCCGGAATATTTGCGTATTGCACCAATGCAGAATCTGTAACCATTTGGAAAGATGTCCCTGGAATGCTGAATGCTGATCCGAAATGGTTTGACAATACGATTAAATTAGACAGTATTTCGTTTAAGGAAGCAATCGAATTGTCGTATTATGGGGCGTCAGTTATTCACCCAAAGACAATTAAACCACTTCAAAACAAGAAGATTCCTTTGTACGTGAAATCGTTTATTGATCCGAGCGCGTCTGGAACAGTGATTCAAGAATCCACAGCGAAGGATGATTTGGTTCCGTCGTTTATTTTCAAAATGGATCAAATCCTTTTTTCATTTACAACCAAAGATTTCTCGTTCATCATTGAAGAGAATTTGAGTGATATTTTCAACCGTTTATCGAAAGTCAATGCCAAAATAAATTTGATGCAAAATTCTGCCTTGAACTTTTCTATTTTGCTCGACAGAAACAAAGTGAATCCAGAACAAATCATTGATTTATTCAAAGATACCTATGAAGTTCGCTACAACGAAGGCTTGGAATTGGTAACTATTCGACACTACGACGACGAAACGTTGAAGCGTGTAACAGAGAATAAAGAAATTTTGTTGCAACAAAAAACGCGTCAAACGGCACGCTTGGTTATGAAGGATTTAGTTTAGGGACTGGAAACTGGAGACTGGAGACTTGGAAATGGAGATTAGATAGAGGCATAAGGCATGAGAGGCTAGAGATATTTCCGAATCCTGAATCCTGAACCCTCAATTATACCCTAAAAGAGGTACTTGAGCTTTCAAGATTCAGGATTCGGAAATATCTCTAGCCTCTCATGCCTTA
>JBIIKG010000258.1:0-3603 GCA_044233275.1 Crocinitomicaceae bacterium
AGGCCTGCCGCTAGCGTTCATCCTGAGCCAGGATCAAACTCTCCGTTGTATAAAACTTTGAATTTTGTTGAGGCTCGGTTGTTTAATTCTTACGCTGTTTCCTTATTTCTCAATCTATCAAAGAACTTCATTGTGACACTAAGACTTAAGGACATTAAGACATTAGGACTACATTTCGTTTGTTTTGTTATCCCAAAACTCGTTCGTTTTGGGAGGGCAAAGGTAATCACTTTTTTTATTCAAACAAGTGTTTGTAAAAGTTTTTTCATTTTTTCTACTAACACTTAAAAACCTTCAATGTCAACTTATAAACTAAAGTCTCAGTTTTACTGCTGTTTTGTCAATTTTAAAGCCGTCTACCGTTGTAAGCGGGGTGCAAAGATATGCACTCTTTTCGGTTCGACAAGTGTTTTGAACAATCTTTTTTGATAAAAATGTAAGTCGCTCCCTTAACTCACTGATTAGATAGTTTTTGAAGATGAAAATAAACTAACGAAAAATTCATAATCACCCTTATTGGGTAACTTAAACTTCTACCCTTTGATTTAAATCAGCGGTAAAACACTCTATTTATAGTGTGATTATTTGGTGCGGAGCACCTCAAGAAGCTTCAAATAGTTTAAATCTAATTCGGAATGTTCTTTAATTGCCTCTGCAATCGGACAAGTCACCAAGTCTTCACCTCTGACACCTACTGTTAAACCTGTTTTATTTTCCATTAAAAGTTCTACGGCGTAATTTCCCATACGCGTTGCAATCTTGCGATCCAACGCAGAGGGATTCCCACCACGTTGTATATGACCCAAAACAGAATGACGCAAATCGTATTCTGGTAAATGTGGTTTTACTTTAGTTAAAATGTCGATTGCGTGCCCTTCATCGTCTCCTTCAGCAACCATTATGATGGTACTTCTTCGTCCTTTACTATGACTCTTAATTTCCTCTACCAATTGAGGTATATCTGTGATCTCCTCTGGAATCAAAACGGAATCTGCTCCTGATGCAATAGCCGAGTGTAAGGCAATAAAACCAGCATCCCTGCCCATTACCTCAATAAAGAAGATGCGATGATGACTCGAGGCTGTATCCCTAATTTTATCTACTGCTTCTATAACGGTATTCAAGGCTGTATCAAAACCAATCGTGTAATCCGTTCCATAAATATCATTGTCAATGGTACCAGGCAAACCAATGATTGGAATGTTATTCTCCTTATTTAAAATATTAGCACCTGTGAAAGTTCCATCGCCACCAATTACGATGAGACCATCAACTTTGTTCTCATTCAAAAATTGATATGCCTTCAACCTCCCTTCTGGCTTCATAAAATCTTTACAACGAGCCGTTCCTAAAATTGTCCCTCCATATTGAATAATATTATCGACATCAGTATAACACAATTGCTTCCCGCGACCATCAATCATTCCTTGATATCCATCATAAATTCCAAATGGTACTATATTATAGTGTAAACAAGTTTTTACGATTGAACGAATGGCTGCGTTCATACCTGGTGAATCGCCACCAGAAGTTAAAAGTGCTATTTTCTTCATAAGTATGGTTTCAAATAATTAGTACGAAAAATAAGATACCTAATTATATAGTGCAGGAACATAAATTTTCATTCCTTGAAATTACTAAATTCAGAAAAACTTTCATTCAACTTTATGGAATATTACTTTTATGACATCTAAGAATTCAAATGTTCTCATTTAAACGAAAAACATATCGCACGAAATCCGATGAGGAGCTTGTAGCCATTTATAAAAATGAGCAGCATTCCGAATGCATTGGAATTTTATATGAACGTTATGGCCACCTCGTTATGGGTGCATGCATGAAGTACCTGAAAAATGTAACAGAGTCGGAAGATGTTACAATGCAAATTTTCGAAGGACTTCATCATAAATTATTGAAACACGAAATCAGTTATTTTAAGTCATGGTTATACATGGTGACAAAAAATGAATGTTTTATGTTGTTTCGAAAAAAAGGGATAAGTACCTCATCACTCGAATTTACGGAAGTAAAGGATGAAAATTCGAATGATGAACAACAACTGAATGAACAAAAACTTTCCGCACTTGAAGAAGTGATTCCTTTTTTAAAGGATGAACAACGGAGCTGTATTGAACTTTTCTATTTAAAGGAAATGTCGTACCAGCAGATTTGTGATGAATTGAACTTAACGATGATGCAGGTCAAAAGTGCAATTCAAAATGGAAAAAGGAACTTAAAATTACGATTGGAGGAACGCAATGAATTCAAATAAACCATATCAAACGAATTTATCCCGTGAAGATATTGAGCTGTATCGATCGACTACCGACGAGGCAGTAAAACATCGGATTGAGAAAGATTCACTCGAAAATGATTTCGATGCTGATGCTTTAGAGGGTTGGTCGATGCCAAGCACGCCTCCTTTAAACATGAAACGAGTTGATAAGAAATTCAAATCAACATCTAAATTATATATCTGGGGGACAGCCATTCTGGCAATTGGAATGATCACAAGCATTGTATTGTTTAATGGCAAGAAAACAGTTGACAACCAAAAAACAATCTTAACTGCTGAATCAAGTTCGATTAAAGTGGAGCAAACGGATGTGGTTACTCCAGCAAAAATTGAAGCAATGCAAGAGCTTCCTAAAAAACAACAAATTACGATTCAAACGATTGTCAAGGATTTTTCAATACAGAAAACGGAACAAACAAATACGGAAAAACCGGAAGTCATTAATAATTTGCCCATCACTAAAATTGAAGAGACTGAAAAAGAAACTGCACTCATTAAAGAAACGACTTTAGGAAAGGAAATTTACTTGTACGATATGAAGTTGCTGGATTACCGTGCATATCGTTCAAAACCCAAAATCACTACAAAACAAATGGTGCTAACGGGTACTCCTGCAAATGTTGGCGAAACAACTGAATTAGAAGAAGCCACTGAATGGAAAAATGTCGATATTCCGTACATTGAATACGTAAGTAAAACGATGGAACTGTTCTCTAAAGGACAAAACAAAAAGGCACTTTCTCGATTCCAAGTTATTCTTGAAACATATCCAGATGATGTGAATGCAAATTTCTACGCAGGACTTTGTTATTATAACCTCAAAGAATTCACAAGTGCAGTCAGTGTTTTCAATCAATGCATCGATTCGAAATATACGAACTTCAATGAGGAAGCAGAATGGTATGCTGCTAAAAGTTTATTGGCCGATGGTAAAAAATCAGAAGCAAGCACACTTTTTCAGAAAATCATAACTGCAAATGGCTATTATGCCGCACAAGCAAAAAAGATTGTAGCCAACTTATAACAAAAATGTCTCAGAATCCGGAGGCATTTTTTATTTAGTTAAAGAAGTGTTGATTGTTTTTGACCATTCTTCGAAGTAATGGATTCGGACGATAACGATCCTCTCCATATTCTTCAAACAACTCTTCCAATTGACTTAATACACTCTTTAATCCAATTTCATCTGCCCATTTCAACAGGCCTTTTGGATAGTTTACACCATTTGTCATGGCTAAATCCACATCTTCTTTAGTCGCGACATTTAAGAAAACAGCATCAATTGCTTCGTTGATTAGCATCACCAA
>JBIIKG010000259.1:0-3599 GCA_044233275.1 Crocinitomicaceae bacterium
CATCCTTCAAAAAACATGGTTTACGGAATGTCAAAAGCAATTTTTCAAAAATATAGATTGAACGAATTTCAAGATGAATATTTCAAAAGAATGCAGGCTCCAAATCCATTATTCCTAAAAAGAATGGATGAGGTAATGGTTAGTTTCATTTGGAATTGGGATGCTTTCTTTAAAAAGTACAAATTAAACTCTTAGAATGAGAGAAACGATATAATATAAAGGTGCAGATTTATCTGCACCTTTTTTATTTGTTCATTTTTACGTAAACTACCTTCTTTGTTTCAAAAAAATCCTCATTAAAATAAGTGGATAGTTCTTTTATTTTAATAGTATGCTTTACGCTCGAAAGCTCTTCTTTTAAATCTCCTCCCTTTAAATAAAGAATTCCATTCGCAAGTTTGTTCCTATTTTCTTTTTTGAACTTGTTACGTGTCCAAGGAAGAAAAGAGGGCATTGATGTTACAGCTCGACTAACCACAAAGTCGAATTGTTGTTTGATTTGTTCAGCGCGTGCATGAACACCAATTACATTTTTCAAACCAAGCTCTTCAGCAACTTCATTCACAACTTTGATTTTCTTCCCAATTGAGTCAACAAGCGTGAATTCGCATTCGGGAAACAAAATGGCTAAGGGTATACCAGGAAAACCTCCACCTGTTCCTATATCAAGAATTTCTGAATGGTTGACGAATTTCATCACTTTGGCAATTCCTAAAGAATGCAAAACATGCCTTTCGTAAAAGTTATCTTCATCTTTTCGTGAAATTACATTGATTTGCGCATTCCAAAATTTATAGGCAGGGCCCAATATCGCAAATTGTTCTTGTTGCTTTGATGTTAATTCAGGAAAATATTTCAGAATTAATGAATTATCTATTAAAGTCGACATGGAGTTTGAGAATAAGATTGTTTTAGAAAGAATTAAATGTCTTCCTTCATTTTATCCATCATATTTGCTAAGAAATCGCGCGCACGAAACAATTGAGCTTTGACAGTCCCTAGAGGAAGATTTAATTCTTCTGCGATTTCCTCGTAGCTTAATTCTTCAAAATAGCGCTTCTCCACCAGTTCTCTGTAGCGCGGTTTTAACTTACTAACCAGCATGCGCATGTGAATAACCTTTTGACCGTGAATTATTGTTTGTTCTGGATCCAAAGTATTACTTCTTGCGTCAAAGAAAATAGTTTCACCATCATCGGTGGTCATTCCTGTATCCATAGAAGTTACTTTTACGCGTTTTTTGCGAATAAAGTCGATACTATTATTAGATGCTATTTTGAAAAGCCAGGTACTAAAGGCAAAGCTCGGAGAATATTGATCTATTCGACTAAAGGCTTTTCCAAATGCTTCGATTGTAAGGTCATCGGCATCATCTTGGTTTTTAACCATTTTAAGCATCATGTAGTAAATAGAATCACGGTACCTGTCCATTAATTCTGCATAGGCTGACTGGTCGCCGCGTTTTGCGGACTCAACTAAAATGAAGTCTTGCTTTGCTTTATCAGATAAATGTTCTACGTCTACCATTTGTTTGGTCGCTTTTTCTCCGCTGTCAAAAACAATACGGGAATTAGCAAGGTGTAAAAGATATCCCAAAATGGTAAGTATAAGACAAAGCGTTTTTCACCTAATTTTACGAGGCAACGGCCCTGAATCCACCATTTCATAACTAGTACAAAGCTAAATACCGCGAGGCATATCCAGCGAAACTCAATATTTAGCATCAAAGTAACAAAGGATACAAGCAAGATTAACAAGGTGAAGGGATATATTCCTAACAATGTTTTCTTAATAACGTTATACCTATTTGCTGTAGAGTAATGTCTTGATTTTTGTCGCGCCCACGAACCCCACGTTTCAGCAGCATCTGAATAGCAAAATGAACTAGAATCGATATTGACTGTGTAGTTGTTCTTTTTTGCTGCCTCTTGAATAAATAAGTCGTCATCACCAGAAGGTAGCGCATAATGTGATTTAAAGCCGTGCACCTCATTGAATAAGTCTTTGGAGTATGCTAAGTTTCGACCAACACCCATGTAAGGCAAGCGACTCAGGGCCATTGAAAAATAATTCATAGCTATCCAAGCGGTATCGAAGCGAATGAGTCTATTGATAAAGCCTTTCTTTTTATTGTAGGGTCCATAACCTAAAACGATTTCCTTCCCTGGGATAAAATGCGAACTCATACTGCGGAGCCAATTATTTGAAGCTGGTCTGCAATCGGCATCAGTTAACAATAAATGATCATATTTCGCTCCTTTTATACCTAAGGTTATGGGTAGTTTTTTCCCTGGGCGTAAATGCTGATTACGATTAACCTCAATTACGCGGAGGTTTGGGTATTGTCGTGTGTATGCATTAAGTAAATGTGAGGAGTCATCAACGGACTGGTGATTAATGACAATAACTTCGAATTGAGGATAGTGTTGCTCTAATATAAAAGGCAAATTTTCAAACAAATTATCGGCTTCATTTCGCGCAGCAATAATAATAGTAACTGGTGGAAGGTCATGATCACTTAAGCCATTTTTCTTTTTTAAAAAAGCAAGTTTTCTATAAATAAATAACGTGTATATTAGTTGAACGAATGCTGAAATTGCAAGTGCAAAAAAAATGACAGTCTCTAGATTTTTATCAAATGTTGGCAATAGATGCATCCTTGTATAAAGCTTTAGTGCAAATATGGGGTGCTTATTGAAATACATGTATCTTTGCGCTGTTTATTTTTCAACAATTTATGCACTTCGATTTAAAGCATACAGATTCAAAATCAAACGCAAGAGCAGGAATCTTGCATACTGACCACGGGGCGATTGAAACGCCTATATTCATGCCGGTCGGTACTGCGGGAACCGTTAAAGGCGTTCATCAGCAGGAACTTAGAGATGATGTTGAAGCACAAATAATCTTAGGTAACACCTATCATTTGTATTTGCGCCCAGGGTTAGAAGTGCTAGAAAATGCAGGTGGATTACATCAATTTATTGGTTGGGAACGACCAATTTTGACAGATAGTGGTGGTTACCAGGTATATTCTTTATCCAATTCGAATAAGATAACTGAAGAGGGTGTGCGTTTTCAATCGCATATCGATGGAAGCTATCATTTTTTTACACCTGAGAAAGCGATCGATATTCAACGATCAATTGGAGCTGATATTATCATGGCCTTTGATGAGTGCACCCCTTATCCTTGTGAATATAATTATGCGAAACGATCTATGCACATGACACACAGATGGTTAAAGCGTTGTTTCGAACAAATGGATCGTACAGAACCAAAATACGGTTACAATCAAGCCTTATTTCCAATTGTACAAGGAAGTGTTTACAATGATTTGCGAATTGAATCAGCTGAAACAATTGCTTCACATGATGCTATAGGAAATGCGATTGGTGGATTGTCAGTTGGAGAACCTGATGAAGAATTGTACGCAATGACTGATTTGGTTTGTGGTGTGCTTCCGAAAGAAAAACCTCGTTATTTAATGGGGGTTGGTACGCCTGTAAATTTATTGGAATGCATTGCGCTGGGAATTGATATGTTTGATTGTGTCATGCCAAGCAGAAATGCGCGTCATGGTATGTTGTTTACTTCTG
>JBIIKG010000078.1:0-11374 GCA_044233275.1 Crocinitomicaceae bacterium
GAATTTGTTTTTTTGGAAAACGAAGGGCAGAATAAGGGATGCGCATTTCTAATTCCCATCCATTTTCGGTTCTTTTTACAGCACTACTCCAAACCATATTTAATTCGACACTTTCTGAGGTGGCAGTTAATTTGGAGTCATATTGCACCCCCATGCTACTTACCCCGAAGGAAAAGCCATTTTGGTCATCGTTATAAGTATCTAGGATAATTTGAAAATTGTCAATATTTGCGTTGAAATCATCTCGGTCACAAAGTACATTGGAAATATGTTCAGCACTATCGTAACATATTGCGGCGACATATAGTGCGTCTTTATCATACATGAGTTTAACTTGCGTTCGTTGAGTTGAAGCTAGTCCAGGATGAGGTTTAAATTGAATGAAATCTTCAACAGTTTGGGCAGTTGACCAATCTTTTTCATCTAGATGTCCGTCAATTGTGATTTTTTCAATTGTCGAAAAAGCAGAGATTAATTTTTGTGCCGATCCATTAATCGAAGAAAAAAATAAACAGAAAAACAGTATCTTAACGTGCATGGGTGACAAAGATAATTCAATCTATATTTTTGAACTTAATTAATTGGATGAACGGTTGTAATTTTATTCCTATAACGTAAACCGTATCTAATTGTTCGTTCGAACCTATGCATTTATCGCAATTGAATTAAAGTTTAATATCTTGTTTTTCCCATCTTTACTATTAAAGTTTGTTTTAATTGTTGGTTAACGAATAAAACTCCTTTTCTAAACTTTCTCTATGCGCTGGGTGCGCAATTCCTATGAGTAATTTTGCTCTTTCATGAATTGATTTTCCATGAAGGTTGACAGCGCCGTATTCGGTTACTACCCAATGAACATGGGCTCTCGTAGTTACAACACCTGCCCCTTTTTTAAGTGAAACAACTATTTTTGAATCACCACTTTTGGTCGTCGAAGGAAGTGCAATAATTGGTTTTCCTCCTTCTGAAAGCGATGCGCCTCGAATAAAATCCATTTGACCACCAACACCAGAAAATATTTTAGAACCGATGGAGTCTGCGCAAATTTGACCTGTTAAATCAATTTCAATAGCACTATTAATAGCGGTTACTTTTTGATTTTTGCGAATCACCTCGACAGAATTAACATACGCGAAGTCCAACATTTTAACCATCGGATTGTCGTGCATAAAATCGTATAATTTTTGAGAACCAACGGCAAAAGAGCCAATAATCGAATTTCTATATTTTGATTTTTTAGATCCCGTTATAATTCCTTTTTCTACGAGAGGAAGAATACCATCGGAAAACATTTCAGAATGTATTCCAAGATTTTTGTGATTTTCCAAACAACTTAAAACTGCATTAGGAATGGATCCAATACCCATTTGAAGCGTTGCTCCATCCTCAACGAACTCTGCTATGTTTTTACCTATTGCTAATTCAACAGCTGAGATTGTTGGATCGAAAATCCCAGGTAAAAAGGTGTTTTCCTCGATAACATAGTTGATTTTTGATATATGCAAGAAACCATCTCCATGTGTTCTAGGGACATGTTCATTTAGTTGAGCAATAATTATTTTGGCAGATTGCACGGCAGCAAGTGAAATATCAACCGATGTCCCAAGTGAACAATAGCCATGCTGATCGGGCGGAGAAACTGAAATCAAAGCAACATCTAATTGTATAATTCCAGATCGAAATAGGGAAGGGACTTCACTCAAAAAAACAGGAATGTAACTACCTCTATTTGATTGAATGTTTTCACGAATGTTTTGACCAACAAAAAAAGGCTTCAGATGAAAAGCATCCGCCATTTCTGCTTGCGCATAAGGTGCATTCCCTTCTGTATGAAGTGAATAGATACTCACATTTTTTAACTCCTGATATCGGTTTGACATTGCATTCACCAATGATTGAGGCGCTGCAGCTGCTGAATGTATAAATACGTGATCATTAGATTGGATACATTTTACGGCTTCTTCAGGAGTGGTTATCATCTTATTTTTTATGTAAATGTAAGAAGTTCAAGCCAATTACTTTATTAGTCTAAAAGTTAAATTGATTCTTGGTGAATGTACTTTTTTTGTTTTAGCAATTTGGTGTTTCCAGTAATGCTGCATCTCGCCTCCCATTAGGAGCAAACTCCCATTTTCAAGTATAATTGACTTTTTTTCTTTGGATTTAATGTGTTGAATATCAAATCGTCTCTCTGTTCCTAATGAAAGGGATGCAATGAATGGATTATTACCTAATTCCTTTTCATTGTCAGCATGCCAACCATTGCTATCATTGCCATTTCTATAGAGATTGATTAGTACTGAGTTGAATTTTTGTTTTGTGAATTGCTCAAGTTGGTTTTTTAGACTTTCCAATTCTTTTGTAAATGGGTGGACAGTTAATTGTTGTCCAGAGTAAGCATAATTCAATCCATGTTCTGCGTAAAAAGCTTCATGGCGCGGAGTTGCTATTTTTTTTCCAAATATAGTTATGGTGCCTTGTTTCCAAGGTGTTTCTTCTAATAAAAGATCGAAAAGGAATTCTGAGTTTTGTGGACTTAGAAATGCTGGGATATATTCTAGTGATCCATTATCAATTGAAATTTTCACAAGTAGCCAACAATATCATATGTTAAATAGCCGAACCATTCTTTTGTCAATTTCGTCCAATCAACAAACACGCTGAAATCAGGAACTATGTATTGATCCCAAAAATAATTGCGATTTTTTCCGGTGTGTAAATCGGTAGAGTAGGTATCACATGAATAATCAATCTTATCGAAACATGCTGCTGCTCGTTTCATGTGTAAGCCTGAAGTAATCAACAGACGTTTTTGTAAATGAGGATAAGAGCGTTGGAGGATTTTTTTTGTTTCAACGGCATTCTCATAGGTGTTTTTCGAAAGATCTTCAGTTATGATATCTGTTTCAGGAATGCCCCATTCAACAAGAACTGCTTTGAACTGTTTCGCTTCATGTAATCCACGGTCTGTTACATAGCCGTGATCACCACTGATGAATATTTTTGAAATTTTACCTTTCTTGTATAAAGTTATTGCTTGCCAAATGCGATCGGCACCACGACGAACACTTAATACCGATAAATCATTATTGTACTCAGCCATTCCTGTTAGAACGATACCTACATCGTATTTTCCCACATGTTCGATCCGTTTACCGGGTACTTCCCAAAGTCTGCAAAATTCCAAGAATAAAACATTGTTACTAAAAACAATAAAAATGACCAATGCAGTCCATTTCAATCGTTTTCTCCATAATTCACGTTTCAAAAATAAAGCGCCAAGGAAACAAGCCATCAACCATGTTGCAGGTGATAACAAAAACAATAGTAATTTCGAGAGTAGGAAAAACATAGTGCAAATGTAAAATGAAAATCAATCAGTCAACTAAAAGTGTTGACAGATGATTAGATTTGTAGAAAATTTATTTCAATGGAGTGGTTAAAAGAATTGTTTGGAGTGAGTTATACTGATGTGAATCAGTTCTTAGTTCGAATGGGAACAAATTTAATTGTTTGTATAATTATTCTTTTTGTTGGTTTTTGGTTGGCAAAGATGCTTTCGAAGGGAATTAAAAAAGTTCTACGCAAAAGCAATACAGATGAAGGATTGGTCACTTTCTTAACAAGTTTCCTTTCCATGGTAATGAAAATATTAGTGGTTATAACAGCAATTTCTCAAATAGGAATTGAAATGACTTCTTTTGTTGCATTACTAGGAGCAGCAGGCCTAGCAATTGGTATGGCATTTTCAGGTACCCTCTCAAATTTTGCAGGAGGAGTAATGATACTCGTATTGAAACCTTTCAAAGTCGGGGATTTAATAATGGCTCAAGATGAAAAAGGTATAGTGAAAGAAATTCAAATTTTTAATACCTATTTATACACAGACGATAATAAAGTAATTATCCTTCCCAATGGTGCTGTCGCAAATGGGAACATTATCAATTTTACGAAAGCTGAAATTAGGAGATTGGATTGGGTAATCAGTATTTCTTATGGAGATGATGTAGATGTGGCAAAAAAAGCATTGATGAAATTTGCTTTAGAAGATGAAAGAATCGAAAAAGATCCCGAACCATATATTGGTGTGGCCTTGTTGAATTCTTCTTCAGTTGATTTAACACTCAGAGTGTGGACCCACGTTGACAACTATAACGAGGTGTTTTTCGACATGAATGAAAAAGTTTACTGCGAATTTAAACAGTTGGGACTAAATTTCCCTTTCCCACAAATGAGTGTTCATCTCAAAAACCAAAACAATGGCTAACCTCAATGAGCATCCACTCATCTTAAAATATATCGCGCACAATTCTTTTGGTGACTTGATTGGAATGGAATTTTTTATTCATTCAGCGGGAGTGGTAAAGTATACTATTGAAATTCAAGAAAAGCATCTTGCAACAGTAAATGCAGCTCATGGCGGATTAATTGCTGCACTTATGGATGCAGTCCTCGGAGTCGGCGCATTATCACATACCTGTAACTTTGATAAAGTTGTATCAACTGTAGATATGAATATTTCTTTTTTAAACCCTGTTAAATTGGGAGATAAGTTAATAGCTGAATCAAGTTTATTAAAAGCTGGCAGTCGAATTGTTTTTATGGAGGCGCTGATCTACAATCAAGAAGGTTTGATTGTGTCAAAAGGTTCTGGAACATTCAATGCGTATCCGAAAGAAAAGGCGGGTTACTAATGAATTCATATTGATAATTCGTTTTTATTATAATAAAACAATTTCGGGGTCGACTTTTTATTGTGTCAACATTCCGCTGCTTAATTGATTTCATCAATAACAAATTCCGAATAAGAAATCACGAATTGAATGAAAACTGACTAATCAGTCGATGTTTTTTTATATATTTGCAGAAAGAAAATTAATGGATAAACGGACGTTACTCATGCAGACTGCGAAGCGCTTATTTGCTGTGAATGGGTTCTATGGAACACCTACTGCGCGAATTGCAAAAGAAGCGGGAGTGAGTAACGGAATACTGTTTCATTACTTCCCTACCAAAGAGGTATTGATAAATGCGATGTATTTAGATTTAAAGGATCGACTTTTTGTTTATTCAACAAGTCAAGTTTATAAAGGTGCAACCTTGAAAGAAAGTATATATACACTTTGGTTAGCGGCGGTTGAGTGGAACTTGGAGAATCCAGATGATTTTGACTTCATGCAGCAATTCGAAAACTCACCTTATTATTCGATAGAGTTAGAAAAATCACATCGCTATGTTCAAATGAGTCTCGAATTGGCTGAAAAAGGTATTGAAGAAGATATTTTTAAACAAGTCCCAGCAACACTTGTTTTTCAAACGATGTCAGGATTGGTTGAAACAGCAGTTCGTTACTTAAGATTATTTAAAGAAACACAAGAAGATACAGAATTCAAGAATCGATTATTTGAAATGGCATGGGATGCAATTTCTAAAAACAAAATTTAACTATTTAGAATAAGTTTATGAAAAATACAGCATTAATAACCGGTGCAACAAGTGGAATTGGTAAAGAATTAGCAAGAATTCACGCTTCAAAAGGTGGTAATTTGATTATTGTCGCTAGAAGGGAAGATGAATTGGAAAAATTGAAATCAGAACTAGAAAGTCAGCATAACATTGAGGTACATATAATTGTTGCCGATTTGATGAAGCAAGGTGCAGGAAGCGCAGTTTATCGAGAAATTCAATCAAGAGGACTTAAAGTAGATATATTAATGAACAACGCTGGACTTGGCGGTTATGGAAATTTACATGAACGATCTCTTCAAAAGGAATTGGAGATGATGCAGTTAAATATTATTGCTTTAGTTGAATTAACGCACTGTTTATTACCAGAAATGATTAAAAACGGGAATGGTAAAATTTTAAACACGTCAAGTTCTGCCGGTTTTTTACCTGGACCGCTTCAGACAACTTATTTTGCCACAAAAGCATTTGTGAATTCTTTTTCTTTTGGATTGGATCAAGAAGTTCGACGACATGGCGTTACTGTCACAGCGCTTTGTCCAGGGCCAGTTAAAACAGGTTTCGAAGCAGCTGCAGGAATGGGAAGTAGTGACTTGTTTAAAAGAGCAGCAACGGCATCTTCAACAGCCTTAAAAGGTTATGCGGCTATGGAGAAGGGAAAATTGGTGGTTATAACAGATGGGCAAATGAAATTCTTAATCAATTTCATGCTGCCAATTATACCAAGACGAACTGTGCTTAAAATGGTCGAAAAGCTTCAAACGGTTAAATAACCTGAGTCATACAATTGAAGACGTATTTTATTGTTAACTTTGTCAAAAAGGTAAATAATGCTTCTTTTTCTGAATGATATTGCTGGTTCGGAGGTTCTTTTGATTCTCGCTTTTATTTTGATATTCTTTGGATCAAAGAGTATTCCTGGAATTGCGCGTACATTCGGTCGCACCATACGTCAAATTAAAGACGCGTCTAGCGAATTGCAGAGTGAAATCAAAAAGTCTGGAATGGACATGAAAAAGGATTTAAATTTAACCGGATTAATTCAAGAAACGGCGCAAGATATTCAGCGTCCACTTGATCAATATGTGAGTGATTTAGATAATGCAGTTAAATTCGATCCTCCTCGTCAGTCTCACATGCCGATTAATTTGCCTTCTGATGCCGAAGAGGCGACTGAGAAATTAGATCAAACTTCCGACATAAAACCCGATTCAAGCGAAGAATCGAAAGGTTAATATTTCACAATTCAACTGTAATCAAGTCTTTATTATTTGGCTCATTTAACGCTCTCTGTCGAAAGTGACTTTTTTATACGTACCTTTGCAGCCAATTTTAAATACATAGAATGACATTTGAGGAACTCGGGCTAAAGAGTGAGGTGCTGAAGTCGTTACAAGAACTGGGGTTTGAAGCACCGACTCCCATCCAAGAAAAAGCCATTCCACACCTATTAGGTAAGGATAGCGATTTTGTTGGTTTAGCTCAAACAGGAACAGGTAAGACCGCAGCGTTTGGTCTACCATTAGTGAACAACATTGAAAATCACGCAAGAACGCCGCAAGGCTTGGTAATCTGCCCAACGCGTGAACTCTGCTTGCAAATTGCAAAAGATCTGGAATCTTACTCTAAACATCTAAAGATAGCTATCGTCGCTGTTTATGGGGGTACAGATATTCGTAAACAGATGTCCGACATTAAAAGAGGAGCATCTGTAATTGTAGCAACACCAGGACGTTTAATGGACTTAATCAACAGAAAAGCTATTTCTTTAGCTGACGTTGAGTATGTGGTATTAGATGAAGCTGATGAAATGCTAAACATGGGGTTCAAAGAAGATATCGATGCGATATTGGAAACAACGCCAGAAAAGAAAAATGTATGGTTGTTCTCTGCAACAATGCCTGCTGAAGTAGCGCGTATTGCAAAGACATACATGCAAGATCCATTGGAAGTGGCTATCGGTCACAAAAACCAAAGTAACGAAAACATCGATCACATTTATTATGTGGTGAAAGAAAGAGATCGTTACGCAGCTGTGAAACGATTGATTGATTTCAATCCGGAAATTTATGGTCTTATTTTCTGCAGAACACGTCAGGAAACTGGAAGTGTTGCTGAAAAATTAGCAAAAGAAGGATACAACGCAGAACCGTTGCATGGAGATTTATCTCAAGCACAACGTGACCGTGTAATGGATCGATTCAGAAAAAAAGATTTACAAATATTGGTTGCAACGGATGTTGCAGCACGTGGATTGGATATTGACAACATTACACACGTTATCAATTATAACCTTCCTGACGATATTGAAAATTATACTCACCGAAGTGGTCGTACAGCACGTGCGGGACGCAAAGGTGAATCACTTGTTTTAATTAACACACGTGAAAGTGGAAAGATTAGAGCAATTGAGCGTCAAATGCGTACAACTTTTACATTGGGTACAGTTCCAAATGCAGAAGAGATCTGCGAGATTCAATTGTTGAAATTAATCAACAAAGTAATTGATGCTGAAGTACGTGAAAAAGACATTCAGAAATTTATGCCAACTATCATGGCTAAATTTGAAGATCTTTCAAAAGAAGAGGTAATCAAACATTTCGTATCAACTGAATTCAATCGTTTTATTGAATATTACGAAAGAGCAGGTGATTTGAATGCTGCTGCTGGGAAATCGGATGATCGTGGCGAAGAACGTGGTAAAAGACGTGAACGTGATGATGAAACAGAAAGTGGTAAAACCCGTTTCTTTGTAAGCATCGGTCGTCGTGACGGATTGAATCCTGGTGGTTTATTGCGTTTAATTTGCGATGCAACTGGATTGAATTCTGCATCTGTCGGACGAATTGATATCATGACTTCTTATTCGTTCTTTGAAGCGGATAACGAATATGCAGAAAATATCATCGCTAAAGTGAATGGCTCGAATTATGAAGGTCATGATGTAAGCATCGAAATCACGAAGAATAAACCAAGTGGAAATCGCAGTGGCGGTGGCGGTGGTCGTCGTGACGGAGGTTCATTCGGTGGTAAATTCTCTGGAAACCGCGATGGTGGAGGAAGAGATGGTGGATTTAAACGACGTGACGGCGGTGGTTCTAGCAGAGATGGTGGAGCACGACGCGAAGGTGGTTTTAATCGTGAAGGAAGTTCAACTCGTGAAGGTGGAGCAAGTCGTGAGGGCGGTTCTAGAAGAGAAGGTGGATTTGGAAACCGAAGTGAAGGTGGAAGAAGTAGAGACGGTGGAAGTGGATATGGAAGCAGCAGTCGCAGCGAAGGTGGAAACCGAAGTGAAGGTGGAAGAAGCAGAGACGGAGGAAGTGGATATGGAAGCAGCAGTCGCAGAGAAGGTGGGCGAAGCGAAGGCGGAAGCCGACGTGAAGGTGGGTCTAGCTCAAGCTCAAGTGGCGGCGGTCGACCAAGAACTTTTGGTAAACCATTCAATAAAAATTCTTAATTAAAACGATTTTCTTTTAGTTTTTATGGAAATTAGAAATATTGCAATTATTGCACACGTTGACCACGGTAAGACTACCTTGGTTGATAAAATGATCGAAGCTGGAGCAGTTTTAAATGAACGTGATCGACCAACTGGTGAATTGATCATGGATAGTAATGACTTGGAACGTGAACGTGGAATTACCATTGTTTCTAAAAACGTTTCGGTTTATTATAAAGGAACAAAAATCAACATCATTGATACTCCGGGTCACGCCGATTTTGGTGGTGAAGTGGAACGTGTATTAAACATGGCGGATGGTGTTTGTCTGCTGGTAGATGCTTTTGAAGGGCCAATGCCACAAACGCGTTTTGTTCTTGGTAAAGCGCTTGCTTTAGGATTAAAACCACTTCTTGTGATTAATAAAGTGGATAAAGACAATTGTACTCCTGATGAGGTTCATGAAAAAGTATTTGATTTAATGTTTGAATTAGATGCCAATGAACAACAATTGGATTTCGCAACAATTTATGGTTCTGCGAAAAATGGTTGGATGTCAACAGATTGGAAACAACCTACCGACACAATTGCTCCACTTTTGGATGAGATTTTAACGTATTTCCCTCCGAAAAAAATCGAAGAAGGAAACACGCAAATGTTGATCACTTCATTGGATTTCTCAACGTACGTAGGAAGAATCGCTATCGGTTGTTTACGTCGTGGAACCATTAAGGAAAACCAACAAATTATCCTTCAAAAACGTGATGGAACACAAGAAAAACACCGCATTAAAGAAGTATTCGTATTCTCAGGATTAGCGCGTGAAAAAGTGGAATCTGTTCAGGCAGGTGATATTTGTGCGATCACTGGAATAGAAGGTTTTGAAATTGGTGATTGTGTATGTGACTTTGAAGATCCACAACCATTGGATACCATTCAATTGGATGAGCCAACAATGAATATGTTGTTCTCTATCAATGATTCTCCATTCTTTGGAAAAGAAGGTAAAAAAGTTACTTCTAGACATATTCAAGATCGTTTGACTAAGGAGTTGGAGAAAAACCTAGCAATGCGCGTTGCTGATACAGATAAAGCAGACAAATGGATCGTTTCTGGTCGTGGAGTATTGCACTTATCGGTTTTGATTGAAACAATGCGTCGTGAAGGTTATGAGCTTCAAGTGGGACAACCTCAAGTAATCATCAGAGAAATTGATGGTAAAAAATGTGAGCCAATTGAAGAGTTAACAATCGATTTACCTGAAGAATTTTCAGGAACTGCTGTAGAGGCAGTTACGAAACGTAAAGGTGAAATGACAAACATGGAGCCAAAAGGAACACGAATGGTTATTCAATTCCTAATTCCATCACGTGGAATAATTGGTTTACGTAACTATTTATTGACACAAACGGCTGGTGAAGCGATTATGACTCACCGTTTCTTAGAATACCAACCATATAAAGGTGATATTCCAGGACGTCAAAATGGTTCGATGATTTCATTGGAGCAAGGAGTTTCCATTCCTTTCTCATTGAATAACTTACAAGATCGAGGTAAATTCTTCATTAATCCTAATGAGAATATCTATGAAGGACAAGTTATCGGTGAAAATTCTCGTGCTGGAGATTTGTGTGTGAATGTTACCAAGACAAAGAAAATGTCAAACATGCGTTCTTCGGGTGCAGATGAAAAAGTACGTTTAGCACCAGCAAAAATATTTAGTTTAGAAGAGTGTTTGGAATACATTCAAGGAGATGAATATGTTGAAGTTACTCCAGAAAACTTGCGTATCCGTAAGGTTTTATTGAAGGAATCAGAACGTAAGCGTTCAGGAAAATAAAATAGAACATAATAATATGTAATTAAACACCTTGTATTCGTTCAGAGTGCAAGGTGTTTATTTGTTGTTGAAAACAATTGTTAAAATTGTGAATAGACAAACGTAATTAGTGTACCTTTCATGTGTAAAGATTGAGTTATGTTTGACGATGAAGACGAAGAATACTTCGAAGGAAATCTCAGCGAGGATCTGGAGCGTTTCGAAGCACATTTAAAGGGTGATGCAATTGGTTTTCTTGACAGTGATCGTCTCGAAGCCATAGTTGATCATTATTTGGTGAACAGCCAATATACTAAAGCAAAGGCTTGCGCTGAGCACGCAATTACACAGTTTTCTTACAATCCCTTATTTCATTTGAGAAAGGCTCAAGCTATTTCGGCTATGGGACAATTGAAAGAAGCCTTAAATCTCTTGGCGCAAATAGAAAAATGGGAAAGTCCATCGGCTGAGTTTTTATTGACAAAGGCTTCTATATTTAGTCAGTTGCGCGACAGTAAAAATGCGATCAAGTATTTTTTGGAAGCAATTAAAGTCTCCGAACCTGAAGATAGAGACGAAATTTACTTGGATTTGGCTATTGAATATGAAAGTGCAAATGATTTTAAATCAGCTGTCAATATTCTGAAAGA
>JBIIKG010000260.1:0-3580 GCA_044233275.1 Crocinitomicaceae bacterium
TCACAAACAGCTTGCAAATCATATACTGTCAATTCATGCACATTATCGACATCTAAGTCATTCAAAAAAGAATCAAATTCAATTCCGAATTTAGCACAAAGCCCTTTGATATTTTGTTCTAGGTACATCATCATATAATCGAATAACCAACGCTATTTGCAACAGGTTGAAGTTCGCCTAATAATTTTTCAAATTGTGCATGATCCAATTGCTGAGAAGCATCTGATTTGGCTACTTTCGGGTCAGGATGCACTTCAATCAATAATCCATCAATTCCCATTGCGACGCATGCTTTTGCCAACGATGGTACGCCATAAGCATAACCCATAGCGTGCGAAGGATCTAAAACAATTGGAAGGTTAGTGTATTCTTGCAACCAAGCCACACCGCATAAATCCAATGTGAAACGCGTTCCTGTTTCGAAGGTGCGCAAACCTCTTTCGCACAAAATGACATTTTCATTTCCTCCAGCTAAAACAAATTCAGCAGCTTGAACAAATTCTTGTAAAGTCGAACCAAAACCTCTTTTGATTAGCACAGGTTTGTTTGTCTTGGCACAAGCACGCAAAATCCCTTGGTCATACATTGCTTTTGCCCCAACTTGAATAACGTCTGTATATTCAATAATTTCTTCAATGTGAGTTGCATCACGCGCTTCAGTAATGACCGATAAGCCAAATTCTTCACGCATTTTTGCCAGTAATTTTAAGCCTTCTAAACCTAATCCTTGAAAAGAATAAGGACTCGTTCTTGGCTTGTAACATCCACCACGAAGGGTTGAAAGTCCATTTTTTATCAATAATTCAGATGACTGACGAATTTGTTCTTCTGATTCAACTGAACAAGGTCCAGCAATCATCAAGGTATTCATTGTGTCACCACCAATTGTATTTTTTCCAATCTTAACCGTACGTTTTTTTGACATGTAGGCTTTAGCAGATAATTGCATGTCGTTGGGGAAAACCCAAAATTGATCAGTAGCACTTTCTAATGATGCCGGAACTTCTTTTACTCCAGAACCAGTAATTAGAACATTTGTTCCTTCATATACAATATGAAACGTTTTCGAGTTTGCTGCTAATTTAGCTGCTTCCTCCTTTGAAACAGACTGTTTAAGATGTATTATCATATTTCTCCTTTGATCAGATTGACAAAGTTAACAATTCCGATGGCTTCTGTTTCGTTTTTAACAACTGGAAGATACATCACTGGAAATGAGCATTTTTTTATTGTTTTAAGCAATTCTACAACTGTTGTTATATTGGAAATACTAAGCGGTGACTGGTTAATTAAATCAATTGGTTGAATCGTATTTAAATCGTTGAGATGTCTTAACATTGCTTTACGAATATCAGCGCTTGAGCAGATTCCTTTTAATTTGTTGTGTTCATCAAGTACGAGACAAAAACCTAAATTTCCTTTTTCTATGGTTTCAAGTATCGATTTTAAACTCATACTTTCCGCCTGAACAATTGGACATTCTTCCAAAGGGATCATAAAATCTTCTACTGAATAGTGCGATTCGATTTCACGCATGGTAAGATTCATCAAGGCATGACCAATACTTGGTGCGTTGAAAAGATATGAGCCCGAAACAGATGAGCTTACACCCATATTTCGGAGGATAAAGGAAACTTCACCATTTACACCACCATCTACATGAATTGATTTGGTTGGATACTTCTTACGGAATTGACGAATTTTTGAAAAATTGATTTTGTCAAATACGCCACCACTTTGTCCAGGAATAGTTGCCATGATTAGGATGAAATCAAAATCGGCATATTGATCGAAGACTTCAACAGAAGTAGGGGTGATGACCGCCAATCCTTTCTTACCTGAAATGTCCGCAGGTATTTCTAATGGTTCAGTTAGCTGTTCATATTGAAACGTCACATATTCCACGGGATTATCACGAAGTAAGGCGAAGTATTTTTCTGGATGTTCGGTGATAATATGTAAATCGAGTGGTAGAGTGCACCATTCACGAATTTGAGCAATATCATCAAAAATAGCTAAATCATCGTTACAATCGATATGGAGTAAATCAACTTGATGATTCACCAAATCTTCAATCACTTCTTTCAAAGGACGCTTTTTGTCACTATAAATAGATGCAGATATTTTCATTAAGTGGACTTAAATTCTATTGGTTAATGTTGTAAAGGGGATTGAAAGAACCATCACAAATAACAATTTGACATGATTTATTATCTTTGAAAATGACACTATCAATTTCATTTTGTAGATCGAACAATAATTTTAATTCATTATATGGCATCTGAGTCACTTGTGATTTGTTGCTTGCAACGAGTTGAATGAAATAGAATTCATCGTCCTTTGTCAAACGTATTGATTGCTGGCTTTTACCTACAAGATCTTTCTGTGCCCAAAACTTTCCAAGGCTATTCGCTAAGGCCTCATCCTCTTTAAATTCAAAGTAAACATCATACCCATCACCCTCTAATTTATTTCCAAAACCTTTCGAACAGCTGAAGAGCGAAAGAGATAATATTACAAGGAAGAAAAATTTGTTCATGAGGTAAAGATAAACATTTCCGATTGAACGAAGCGCTTACTAATTTTGTATATTTAAAGTATGGAAATTGAATTAAAAAATGTCACATTTGTTGGTGCTGCTGGAAAAGAATCACTCTATGATCTCAGTCTTCCGCATGCATTTAATGGTCAAGTCATTTTATTTATTCACGGCTACATGGGTTTTAAAGATTGGGGTTGTTGGGATTTAGTAGCAGACTATTTTCTTTCAAAAGGTTACGGTTTTGTGAAATTCAATATTTCGCATAATGGCACTTCGCCCCAAGATCCGCTGAACTTTGTTGACTTAAATGCTTTTGCAGAAAACTCTTATTACAAAGAGTTGATTGATATTCGTTCAATGATTGATATAGTGAATGCTAAGTTTCCTTCAAAGTGTGAAATCAATTTAATTGGTCATTCAAGAGGGGGAGGTATGGCAATAATTGCTGGCATCGACGAGCGCATTCATAAAATAGTATCATGGGCTGGAATTTCTTCAATAGCGAAGCGATTCCCAAATGGTGAAGAATTAGCGAAATGGCAAAATGAAGGTGTAAAATTCGTGCATAATTCCCGAACGAAACAAGATTTACCCTTGAACTTCTCTCAATACGAAGAATTTAAATCACACGAAGATGAGTTGTCGATTGAGAAATGCTGTAAACAATTAAAAAAGCCAATTGCTATTTTTCATGGAACAAATGACGAGTCGGTTACGATTTCAGAGGGAATGGAATTAGCGACTATGTTACATGTACAATTAACTAAAATTGAAGGCGCAAATCATACTTTCAGCGCAACGCATCCTTGGAATGAATCAACATTACCTAAATCCTTACTTGAATTATGCGAACAGACAAATGAATTTCTTCTAGCAAATTCTTCACGTGCATGAGTTCGAATAAAATGGTTCCACCTGAAAAATTAATTTAGATTTTCTCGACCTATCACAATTAAACTAAAAAACGTTCCTTTTGCTCTTTTTGTGGGATGTAACAATATTCTTTCGCTAAACGATGACGATTTTTCGCAATTATAC
>JBIIKG010000079.1:0-11331 GCA_044233275.1 Crocinitomicaceae bacterium
TGAATAAAGTAAAGGACTAATATTGAGTGAATGGTAGGAATCATTGATTAGAAACTGGTTTACTATCACTTTTAAATTGTATTTTTGAATTCTATACAAGTATATCTATGAAAGTACTATTGGGAATAATGAGTTTGGTTGCATTGAGTTTTATGTTTAATTCTTGTGAAGAAAATGTATCACTCATTGGTGATTTTGAAGAAACAGTAGTTGTTTATGGAATTCTTGATCAGGCTGATTCTGTGCATTATATCAAGATTAATCGTGCATTTATCGGACCTGGCAACTCATATGACCTTGCTCAGATACCTGATAGCAGTTATTTCACGGATGTAGTTGCAACCGTAACTGAAGTTGGTGGTGCCGGTCGTGTTTGGACCTTAGTAGATACATTAGTGGATAACAAGGATCCAAATGGTGTCTTCTTTTCCCCTACTCAAAAATTGTATTACTTCCATACCATTAATCAAGCTGGCTTAAATCCAAGTGCGAAATACCGTTTGGATATCTCCGTAAAAGGTGGAGCACTTAAAGTTCAGGCCGAAACTGAAATCGTTACAGGAATTACAAGTACTGCATCGTCTCAGAACTTTAGCTTTAAATTTGCGGACGACCCAGGATCATACGTGACTTCTGCAGTGAATGTATCTAATGTGGGAAATTCATATGTTGTAAATACCGCTTTAGATATTAATTTTTATGAATATGAAGGCACAGCATACAACCTAAAAACTGCTAAATGGAGTTTAGGTGAGGCAGATGTTGTTCCACAAAGCAGCAAAGCTTTTAGTGCTAGTGGCAACTCATTTTATACACTAATAAAATCAAACATTACCCAAAATTCTGCTATTACAAAAAGAACACTTAAATCTCTAACAGTTAGAATCACAGGTGGTGCAGAAGAGCTATACAATTACATGACTGTTAATAAACCAAGTTCAACACTAGCGCAAAGTAAGCCAACTTACACTAATCTCTCAATTATTGGAGAAGGTAGAGTTTTAGGAATATTCTCTTCTCGTCAAACAGTTACATTTGAGAAACCATTTTATGTTTCAGCTCAGCAAGCTTACATTAGAGCAATTGACAAAAAATCGACCCGTGAATTATGCACTGGACCTATCACTGGAACATACTTATTCTGTAGTCCACACCCTGGTGATTTAACAGAGCCTTGGGCTTGTCAATAACTTTTCGAAGGTTTTAGCTATAACATTCCTCTTATCTTATGCATTGTTCTTAATTTTAGAACATGTCTGAAAGAATCACTCTTTTTGCGGATGTAATCATTCCCGTTCCAATTCATCAAGAATTTACGTATCGAATTCCGGTGGAAATGAATGATGCATTGAAACCTGGGTTACGGGTTGTTGTTCCTTTTGGGAAATCTAAGTTAGTAACTGGAATTGTTACAAAAATTCACGAAAACATACCGGTTCATTACCAAGCAAGATACATTGAACATCTGCTAGACGATGAGCCAATAATTACTCCAGAACAATATACATTTTGGAAATGGATTGCGGCATACTACCTTGCTCCTATTGGAGATGTTATGAATGCTGCACTTCCTGCCAATTTCAAATTAGCAAGTGAAACGAAAATTGTTCTCCACCCAGATTTCGACGCCAAACACACCACTTTAACAGAGCGACAAGATCAAATCGTTGAGGCTCTTGAAATTAAAGAAGTACTTGATTTGAAAGAGATTTCAGAAATCCTCGGTATCAAAACGATTCAACCAATAATAAAAGAATTGATTGATAAACGAGTTGTTTTATCAATCGAAGAATTAAATAATCGCTTTGTCCCAAAAACAGCGATTTATGTTACCCTAAATGAGCAATTCATTTCAGAAGAGCGTGTTCAAGAAGTCCTTTCTAGTCTTGACGTTAAGAAAAGCGCAGAAAAACAATTAGCAGCATTTTTGTCTTTTTTAAATGAAAGTAAATACCGTAACGCTCAATGCGAACCAGTTTTACGAAAAACACTTTTAGACCAAGGAATTTCAGGTTCTGCTCTTCAAACCTTAGAAAAAAACGGAATATTATCCATTGAAAGATACGAAATCAATCGATTTGCACTAGTAGGTGAAGGACAAAATGCATTCAAAATTCTAGCTCCTTCGCAACAAGAAGCCTTGGATGAAATCCATACTTCATTTGAAACATTCAATACAACACTGCTGCATGGTGTAACAGGTTCTGGGAAAACAGAGATTTATGTACAACTCATCCAAGAACAACTTGATTTGGGCAAACAGATTCTCTTTTTGTTGCCAGAAATTGCACTTACCACTCAACTCATTCAGCGATTATCCGCTTATTTTGGTGATCAGATTGGTGTTTATCATTCAAAATTCAATCAAAATGAACGAGTTGAAATTTGGAATCATGTACTAAATAATGATCCCAATCAATTTAGAATTATTCTTGGCGCTCGTTCTGCTGTTTTCTTACCTTATCGTGACCTTGGACTAATTATAGTTGACGAAGAGCATGAAAGTTCATTTAAGCAATATGATCCATCTCCACGATACAATGCCCGTGACGCATCTATCGTTCTTGCTCACCTGCACAAAGCGAAAGTTCTATTAGGATCAGCAACTCCTTCAATGGAGACCTATTACAATGCGAAACAGCAGAAATATGGTTTAGTAGAATTGAATGAACGCTTTGGTGGAATCCGGATGCCTGAAATTCTTTGCGCAGATGTAAAAAAAGAACGCAAGCAAAAAAGCATGCAATCGCATTTCACAACCTTTTTAATTGACAATATGCGGGAGGCATTGAACAACGGTGAGCAAATCATCTTATTTCAAAATCGTCGCGGATATACTCCCTTGTGGTCATGTGAAATTTGTAATTGGACACCTAAATGTAAAAATTGTGATGTTAGTTTGACTTATCACAAACATACGAATTCACTCAAATGTCACTATTGCAGTCACGTTACACCTCCTGTTGGCACATGTCCTGCTTGCGGAAGTAATCGATTAAAAATGCTCGGTTTTGGAACTGAAAAAGTGGAAGATGATTTATCATTAATCTTTCCAGGTAAATCAATTCAGCGATTAGACTTGGATAGTACCCGTTCGAAAAATGCCTATGAAACTATTTTAAACGGATTTGAAAACCGTTCCATTGATATTTTGATTGGTACACAAATGGTGACTAAAGGATTGGATTTTGACAATGTCAGCTTAGTTGGTGTATTAGATGCAGATATGCTTTTGAATCGTGCCGATTTCAGAGCGTTTGAACGATCTTATCAACTAATGTCACAAGTTGGAGGAAGAGCAGGAAGAAAACACAAACGTGGGAAAGTAATCATTCAAACGGGTGATCCAGAAAATTGGGTGATTGAAAAAGTCATCAATCACGATTATGTTGGCTTTTACGCAAGTGAAATTATCGAACGTAAAAATTTCTTTTATCCACCTTTCTACAAATTGATTCAAATTACCTTAAAACACAAAGACGAGCATATCTTAGACAAGGCAGCAATGGAATTCTCAACACAATTGAGAGATGTGTTTAAGGAGCGTGTTTTAGGTCCAGATTACCCAGTTGTAAAGCGAATACAGAACTTATATTTGAAAAATATTATCTTAAAAATTGAAAAAGATGTATCTGATAAAAAAGTAAAGGAACGCCTTCAGCAACTTATCGATGCATTCTATAGCGTTCCTTTATACAAGTCTATTCGACTGGTTGTTGATGTTGATCCCGCTTAACCTAGGTATGATTTTAACATCCGGCTTCGAGAAGTATGCTTCAACCTACGAATTGCTTTTTCTTTAATTTGTCTAACTCTCTCTCTTGTAAGATCAAAACGTTCACCTATTTCCTCTAGAGTTAACGCATGCTTACCATTTAATCCATAATATAGCCTTACAACATCTGCCTCGCGAGGCGTTAATGTGCACAATGATCGCTCGATATCGCTTCGCAATGATTCAACGACCAAATCCTTATCTGGACTTGCAAGTGTATCATGCAATAAAACATCATACATACTCGATGACGAATCATCGCCATCCACTAAAGGTGCATCCATTGAAACATGTCTCCCTGAATGAGCCAATGACTGTTTGATTTCTTCAGCAGAACATTCTAGTAATTCTGCTAATTCCTCGGCAGAAGGTGGACGTTCAAACTTTTGTTCCAATTCTGAATAAGCACGGTTAATACGATTAATCGTTCCGATTTTATTCAAAGGCAAACGCACAATACGCGCTTGTTCTGCTAGTGCTTGTAAAATTGATTGACGAATCCACCAAACAGCATAAGAAATAAATTTAAAACCTCTGGTTTCATCAAAACGCTCTGCAGCTTTTATTAATCCTAAGTTTCCTTCATTGATTAAATCAGGAAGTGATAAACCTTGATTTTGGTATTGTTTTGATACTGAAACGACGAAACGTAAATTTGCTTTTGTCAATCTCTCCAATGCAGCTCTATCACCATTTCTGATTCTACGAGCCAACTCCACCTCCTCATCAGCAGTTATTAAATCAACCCTTCCGATCTCTTGTAAATATTTATCAAGAGAAGCCGTCTCGCGGTTGGTTACTTGCTTCGTTATTTTTAGTTGTCTCATGCGTACACGATTTAGTTTGTGATACAGTTCTATAACGTTTAATATACCAATTAGTTGGTTACCATTAACATAAATTAGTACTCAATCTACTTACAAATGAATATAGTGTACCTTTCATTGAATATTCTGTGCTTATCCTTTATTAACGTCGCAAAGACATTTAGTTTCACTAAATTTGCTAAATGAAAATACTTATGGTTTGCTTAGGGAACATTTGTCGCTCACCAATTGCGGATGGATTGTTGCGTGATAAAATCATAAAAAACAAACTCAATGCTTCAGTTGATTCAGCTGGCACATCTGGTTTACACGCTGGTCAAGCCCCTGATGAACGGATGCAAGAAACTGCTCTTTCATTTGGCGTAAATATCGGAGATTTACGAGCACGCAAATTTACGGCGAACGATTTCAATCAGTTTGACCTTATCTACGCAATGGATAAAAGCAATTATGAAAATATACTTCAACTATCGCGTTCAGAAGAAGATAAATCAAAAGTAAAACTCATACTGAACGAATTAAATCCAAGGAAAAATCTAGAAGTACCAGATCCATATTATGGTGGAAAGCAAGGATTCATTGATGTATTCAATCTTTTAGATTTAGCAACTGATAAAATCATAGAAAAAATAAGCTAATGGCAAGCGGTAAAATTTATTTAATACCTAACACACTTGGTGGAGAATCTACAAGCGACATCATACCTCAAGACGTAATTACGCTCGCAATAACCTTGCGTCATTTTGCAGTTGAAGATGTTAAATCTGCGCGTCGCTTATTGCGAAAAATGGATCGAGAATTTCCTATTGACGATTGTGAATTCTTTACCTTAAACAAAAATTCTCCGATTGAAGATTTGTTGCGTATGATTCGTTGTCTAAAAGATGGCAACGACTTGGGAATCATCTCAGAAGCTGGATGTCCAGGAATTGCAGATCCAGGAGGCGCATTAGTTTCTTTGGCGCATGAAAAAGATATTCAAACGGTACCCTTGGTTGGACCTTCCTCTATTCTATTAGCATTAATCAGCAGTGGTTTTTCAGGTCAAACGTTTACATTTCACGGATACTTGCCAAAAGACCGCAAAGACCGCGTTCGTCGTTTAAAAGATTTCGAAGGAGATTCAAGAAGAACGGGATATACGCATATCTTTATGGACACTCCATTTAGAAATATGAATGTGCTCGATGATTTATTAAATGAATTAGCAGATACGACAATGCTATGTATCGCTTCAAATATTACGATGCACGATCAACACATCAAAACGATGTCGGTGAAAGACTGGAGAGAAAATGCGTATGACCTAGCGAAGCGTCCTACCTTATTTTTGATTGGAAAACCTCAATAACTACTCAAATGGAATTAGATAACCTTCAAGAATTTAAATCAACACCTCAAATGCGTGAGAAACTGCTTGAGGTTGGATTCATAAAAACATTCCTCGACGGTGAAATAATCTTGAATGAAAATGCTTACATCAAGGCTATTCCAATTGTAATTTCAGGAAGTGTAAAAGTGATGCGAACAGATGAGGATGGTCGCGAGATACTTTTGTATTATATCAAGGCTGGTGAAAGTTGTATTATGTCCTTTTTGGGTGGAATGCACCAAGACACGAGTAAAATCAAAGCTGTGGCAGAAGGAAATGCAGAAATTCTTTTCATTCCAATGGATAAAATAGGAGGATTATTAAAGGATTTCCCTGAATGGCTGGATTATATCTTCAAATTATATCACAAGCGCTTTGAGGAGCTATTAGAAGTTGTAAATGCTGTTGCCTTCAAAAAAATGGATGAGCGTTTACTTAATTTCATTCAGAAAAAGTGCGAATTGACCAATAGTAAAGTGTTGATTCTTACGCACGAACAAATAGCAAACGAATTGGGTACTGCACGTGTGGTAATTTCAAGGCTCTTAAAGCAAATGGAAGACGAGAACTTGGTTGTTTTGGGAAGAAATAAGGTAACGCTTATTTAAATCCTCGCTGCTTTTTAATTGCGTCATACGATTCCTGTATTTTCTGGAATTTCTCTTTTGCACCTTTTTGGTATTCTTCACCCATTTGTGCAACTTTATCTGGGTGAAATTTTATAGCCATTTGTCGGTAAGCTTTTTTTACTTCATCATTAGAGGCATTAGCTTCAATACCCAATACTTTGTAATCTGAATTGGTATCGCGATAAAACATGTTCTTCAAGCTTTCAAATTCCATTTGAGGAACACCCAATAAATTGGCAATATTCTGAATGGCACTTATCTCTGCACTGGAAACATCCCCATCTGCTTTTGCAATACCAAATAAGTAATGAATCAATTGAACGCGCACTTCCAACTGCATACGCGTGCGTATATCATTACAAATTTGCGACAAAGGAATTTGGTCTGAATCAATGAACTTCTTCAATGTTTGAAGATGGTTTGTACTAAATTGCGGACCAAATTGAGCTGCAAAAAAAGTTTTTACATAATCTAATTCCGCTTTTAAAACCTTTCCATCTGCCTTCATAACAGAAGCAGATAGTGCCATTAACATGGTAGCAACATCACTTGTTGTGGATCTTTGCTGATAATATTGAAACACATCTTCAGCAGAAAATGCGCGACCTTCTTTTTTTGCCTGATTTTTTGCTTGATCCATTATACGTTGATAATTATCAATGACAGAACCAACTATAAAACCAAGAACTCCTGCAAAAAAGTTACGTCCAAAGAGAAAATATGCTCCTACTCCTAAAATCCACTTAAACAAAATCGTGCGTATTAATGATATAAAAGGGAGAAGTGGTGTGCACTCCTCCCGAAAAATTTAATTGATAAAATTATGCTATTTGATTGACATTTCGTTCAATAAAGCTATCCAATGCTTCTCCTTTTAACATGCCTTGTGCTAAAAGTGCCAAATCAGTCAATTGTTTTGCAACTGATGCTTGTTCTTCAGCTGGTTTTGATAACACCGTTTGAATTGCCGGGTGATTTGCGTTGACATGCATATTATACATTTCAGGGAAAGCACCGAACATTCCACCACCACCCATTTTTTGTTGCTCCATCATTCGACGAATAAACTCTGGCTGAGTAATGATTATTGGTGCATCGCTTTCACTCATGCTTTCAAATTTCACCGTGAATTTTTGCTTATTCACAACGCCTTCAAAAACAGGTTGTAGCTGCTCCTCTTGCTCTTTTGATAATTTAGATGGAATCTCATCTGTCTTTTGGATTAATTTATCCAATGTATCCGCATCTACTCGCGCAAAAGAAAGATTCTCGATTTCATTCTCCAATTTCGCAATCCAATGCGGAACAAGTGGTCCAGCTAATTCAACCACATCATATCCTCTATCCTTCGCTTTCTTGATGAACGAATATTGACCTTCCGTATCATTTGAATACAGAACGATTACTTTTCCATCCTTATTCGTTTGAAGTGGCGCAATTTTCTCATTGTATTCTTCGATTGTATGGTAAGCTCCATCCAAACTCTTTAATAAGGAAAATGACTTCGCTTTTTCAGCAAACTTATCCTCAGATAAACTTCCGTATTGTACAAAGATTTGTAAATCTTCCCATTTCTCTTCAAAATCCTTACGATCTTTCTTAAACATTTCTGCCAATTTATCAGCTACCTTCTTAGTAATATGTGCTGATATTTTCTTTACATTCCCGTCTGATTGTAAATATGAACGAGAGACATTTAATGGAATATCTGGTGAATCAATTACACCGTGAAGCAAGGTTAGAAATTCAGGAACAATCTCTGCAACACTATCCGTAATGAATACTTGATTCGAATACAAATTGATTTTATTTCGCTGAACCTCAACATTCTCCTTGATTTTAGGGAAATATAAAATACCCGTTAAATTGAAAGGATAATCCACATTTAAATGAATATGAAACAATGGACTTTCAAAAGTACTTGGATATAATTCACGGTAGAACGATGCATAATCTTCATCACTCAAATCAACTGGCGCTTTTGTCCAAGCAGGACTCACGTTATTAACTTGATTGGGAACATCGATAGCAACGCGCTTAACTTTGTCGTTTTCATCTTTTTCACCCTCTGGTGAATCAATGTATTCAGTTTTGTTTCCGAAGAATACAGGAATAGGCAAGAACTTACAATATTTATCTAAAATTCCTCCGATTCGCGTTTTGTCTAAAAACTCAACTGATTCTTCAGAAATATATAAGATGATATCTGTACCTCGTTCTTCTTTTTCAATATCTATGATCGTATATTCAGGCGAACCATTACTTTCCCATTGAACTGCTTGAGCTCCATCATGACGAGAAAGTGTTTTGATTTGAACCTTTTCAGCTACCATAAAGGCAGAATAGAATCCAAGACCAAAATGTCCAATTATTTGTTCTGCCCCTTCATTTCCTTTGTATTGTTGCACAAATTCTTCTGCTCCAGAAAAGGCAATTTGATTGATATACTTGTCAATTTCATCCGCTGTTAAACCAATCCCTCTATCTCGAATCGTTAGCGTTTTATTCGGTGCATCCAAGATTACTTCAACTTTTAATTCACCTAACTCACCCTTGAACTCTCCATTTGCCGCCAGTACTTTCATTTTCTGACTTGCATCCACAGCATTAGAAACCAATTCTCGTAAAAAGATTTCATGATCGGAGTACAAGAATTTTTTAATGATTGGGAAAATATTTTCCGTTTGCACATTAATTTGACCTGTTCTCATAATATTATTTTAGTTTAAAATACGTCTCTCGTAGTCAATCTCTATGCCATCGAGAATATTCTGACAAACTGTCTTGTAAATCCGACAAATTGTCGAACTCTGAAGTGTATAAAATTCTTAAGTTTGCAAAAAAAATAGAAGTGCTCGTCTACTCACTGATTTTCATTTTTGCACTATTCACTTTGCTGAGAATATCTACCCGTTTTCACCTTGATGGTTTATCGAAGTGGACGATGCCCGTGGCTTTTTTGATCAAAATTGGCGTAGGGCTATTGCTATTCTATCTTCATTACAATACGTATGGAATTGACGAATTAAGTCATGATGGAGAGACCTTCATGAAAGAAGGTAAGTACTTGAACAATGTTTTTTATACTTCTCCACTACACTTTTTACAACTGCTTACTGGTTTTGGGGAATCTACACAGTTAATCGAACAGCATCTCTACATGACAGAATATTGGTCAGCTGGTGATTTAACGCTTATCAACGATTCAAAAAACATTATTCGAATTCATAGCCTTATTCACTTCTTTTCGGCGAATACCTATTTAGTTCATTTAAGCATACTCTGTTTTCTTTCTTTAATTGGTATCAAGTTGATTTATCAATCCATTCAACCATACACCTCACAATCGAAAATTCTCGTTTTTAGCGTTTTACTTCTTTTGCCAAGCACAATATTTTGGACCTCAAGCATGATGAAAGAACCCATGTTGTTACTGGGTATGGGAATCATGTTGTACAGTTTAATTAAGGTTCAAAATAAAACGGGGAAAGTTATCTATTTCCTACTGTCTTGTTGTATTTTAATCGCTTTCAAACCTTATGTATTAGCTTGTTTTTTACTCGCATTAATTGCAGTATTAGTTTATAAATATGTGTTTCACCATCGTTTAATATTTACACTAATTTCGCTATTTACAGGAGCATTCTTACTTGGATTTCTTGCTAAAAAACCAACTCAAAAAATAGTTGACAACCTAACTCGGAAGCAATTTGACTTTGTCAACGTAGGGAAAGGCGGACTTCATGTTATTGCTGATTCTTGTATTTACTATTTCCAACCTCATCAATACGATAAGATCGAATTCAAAGGAAACAAAGTGCGATTAACCCAAGATGTAGATGCCTTTATTATTCATTTTGGGAGTACACAAAAACCTAAGCCAATACATTTAAAACCGCAAAAAAGTGAATGGTGGACAGTTACATACTTTGCACAAGGATGCAGCAGTTACATCGAAACAACACCTATTTCAAATTCCTTTTCACAGTTGATAAAAAATATACCTGAAGCACTAACGAATTCCATATTTCGTCCATTTTTTAATGACCCTGGAAGCAAGTTAAAATACCTTTCATTTCTGGAAATTTGGATGATTGTCTTCTTTTTGATTATTGCAATAGTCAATCGAAGAAAGTTAAGTAAGCGTGAGAAAGAACTTATTTTTGGTCTGCTTACTTTTGCCTTTTTATTATTTATATTGATTGGTTGGACAACACCCGTAATCGGCGCGATTACCCGCTATCGTTTTCCAGCACAATTGGCTATTATAATTATTGGAATCATTCTTATCAAACCTATTTCAAGTATCCGATGGAAAAAAAATATGTCTTAATAACTGGTGCAACAAGCGGATTTGGAAAAGCATGTGCTCAACTTTTTGCGAAAAACAACTACAATCTGATTCTAACAGGGCGCAGAAATGATCGACTTCAACAGTTGAAAAATGAATTGTCATCCATGGTCTCAGTTGAAACGCTGTGTTTTGATGTGCGCAATGAGGCTTCTGTTTTTCAAGCGATTGAATCATTGCCTGAAAATGTTAAAAACCAACTTTCAATTTTAATCAACAATGCCGGACTAGCAGTTGGTCGTGGTCCAATCGACGAAGGCTTAGTAGATGATTGGGACAGAATGATCGACACCAATGTAAAAGGCTTATTGTATGTCACGCGAGCGGTTGTGCCGTACATAAAAAAAGCTAGTCAAGGACACATCATCAATCTCGGA